>CAYTZU010000008.1:0-17719 GCA_964442725.1 uncultured Pseudomonadota bacterium | reverse complement strand
CTGCTCCAAAGGGAAATCCCGAGTCTAATGTTAACTCGAAGACCGGTTCAATTAAAAAACCTCAAAAGGCACTACCAAAAGAACATCAGATTTTCGACTATTCTCAAGATATTGTTACCTACAAGAAGGTCGTAACATCAAACCTAGAAGATTATTTGCTTGAAACTTACATGTCTTCGCCCACGCCCGGCCAGGCTGTTTTTATTTTTGACAAAACTTTAGGGGTAATTTATCTGCATCGACGAATAATTACAGAATTAATTGGCAATAATCAGGCGATTTCAAAAGTAAGGTCTAATCACCACTATTTAAAATATAACTTATTTGAAGGATTTAATGTTGATGTTGGGCCATTAGACAAAAAAGTCCTCTGGGCAAATGCATTTGTTTATTTAGCAATTTGTGATTGTAAAAAAGTCGCAGAACTAATAAGGCACACAGTTTTCTTTGCCAAAACTGTCATGCGCACCATTAACTTAGCCATAACAAATATGCGCATCCATCAACCAAAAGCTTTAGAATCAGGATATATTGAGGCTATGCTTTCAAACATGCTGGCCGATACATTGGCAGGCAAGGGCGAAGCTTATTCACAAGAGCAAATAGCACGAGTTGGACTAGCTATGCTTGCTAGAGATTACTTAAAAAACAAACCTGAACTGGAAAAAAACCCAGAAAAACACAAACAAGCAATACTTGAGCTGACAGAGAGGGTCTCTGCTTTTTGGGATAGCATATGGCAAAGTTGGGAAGATTCAGAGCGAGAAAAAGACTCAATAACGCTAAAAACCATTTTTAAAAATGTAATTAGAGAAAATAAACAGATAACAAGAGCTCTTCCGATTGAAGTCTGTACCAAAATCAAAGAATTATGCAAAAATGAAATGGCTGTGGACAAACTTACTCCAGAAAAAATCGACTCCTTTGCCTGCTGGGTTTGCCAAGAAGCAGCAAAAGAGCTTTCTGTCGACCTTTCTTTACCATAATTTGTATTCATATTTTATGAAATCGATAAAAAACAACTTAAATACTCTCAAAGAAGCGCTTCTTTTCTTGAACGTCAAAGAATTGCGCGAACATTGTTCAACGTTAAATCTCTCTATAAAAGGCCAAAAACTTTGTCTTATAAATAGAATCATGCATTTTCTGGCCACTGGTGAAAAAATTGAAATGCCCGAGTATCCAGCAAATTCTTGTGCAAAGAACAAAAAAACCCTTCTTGCGTCTAACGCTTTAATTTTAAAAGGCTCTTACAAAAATGACTTGAAAACGCGTCTTTTCTTTCGAAGTCTCATTGGTGGGCACTTTAATTTTACAGCCTTTGGAATTGATTGGCTCGAAGAACGTTGGCTGGCAGGCAATCCGCCAACTTATCAGGAATTTGCCGACATGTGGCAAGAGGAATATTTATCCAGAAAGATAAATGGTAGCACACCAAAGCAGGAATGGGCCTTCATTAATTTTGTAAAACAATACAGCCTAAATCACCCAAATGCTAGGCAGAAAGAAATTATCGAAGCGTGGAAGGCCGAACGTGATTCACGCAAAAAATATGTAAAAAATACTTTGGACAACTTTTTAAACAAGAGTTAAATAAACCTGATTTTAGGGTTTTTTTGATTTAAACGATCAAAAAACGGTATAAAAATGAGCTTTTTAGTTTTTATTTAAGAGTTAAGTTTGCCTAAAGACCAATGAAGACAAAAAACAAAGACTTCGTATCTTTAATTGTTTGGATTTCTGCGCTCATTTCAATTGGTTGGATCATCGGGTTTTTTACAAAAAACAGTGTAAATACTTGGTACCCAACGCTTGTCCGCTCGCCGTTGACCCCACCAAATTATGTCTTTGGCCCAGTTTGGACAGTTTTATACACAATGATCGCAATGGCCGGCTGGCTAATTTGGCGCTCTGATGACCAGAAAACAATCCAAACGATAAAAACCCTCTATATTTTGCAATTAATTTTGAACTGGAGCTGGACCCCAATATTTTTCACTTATCACTTGACCGGCGCAGCGCTGGTCTGTTTGGCCGTAATCATCGTTTCAATTGCTTTAATTATTGTCAAAACTTATCAAAATATGCCAAAAGTGGCACTTTTTCTAATTCCATATTTTTTCTGGTTGTTGCTGGCCTGTCACCTGAATTTTTATATCTGGCTGCATAACTAGGAACAATTGATTAATTAACTTTTGTTGATAGTCTATCAAGACAGACAATCTTTAAGGCTTAATCTAACTAGGGAACTAAAATGACGATTAAACATTATAATTTATTAGTGATGATATGCCTTATGGTCGGCTCATTGAACTCAAATAGTGAAAGCGAAGAAAGTCCATTTAGTAACACAAAACTAGATGTGAAGAAAGAGGACATTTTCGATGAAACACCCAAATTTGGAATCTTTAATTATTCAAATTTTTCCTTTGGCTCAGCCCCGACCACAGATGGAAGATATTTGGCTAGGACATATTTGCGAGATAAAAAACCTAATAATGCTGGGATCTTTTCCATTGGCAGCAGCTACCGAACCACAAATTGTCTCGTTTACATAAATAAAGAAGGCTTCTATAATTCCAAAGAATTCAACCTAGATGAGTTTTTGTTTACTGATGATTGCAAAGATATCAGTCTATTGGATGAAAGAGTTCTATGGGCGAACGCAATAGCTTTCCTAGGAAATGCTTTTCGCGATTCAAGCTCCCTGGAAAAAATTAAACACTCAAACTATTTTGTCGAAAAACATATTTTAAAAAATTTACATGATTTCCTTGAGCAACTGCGCAAGTATCCAATGACTTTAGAAAAAGGATTTTTAGAATCTATCAAACATGAAATGCCTTCTCCATTTGAATATGAAATACTTGTTTTTATTAGAGATAATTTCAATAAAAGCGAATCTGAGTTAGCTAAAGACCCGATTGAATATAAAAAAGCAACATTAAAGTTATCAGATATATTCGTATCTAAACTCCAAAAAGTATTACATCCAGGAGTGCTTCAAAAAATTGAAAATGGTGAGGTATTCGTTGAATATAAAAAAGATGCTTGTTTCTTTGAATCAATTGAATTAGCTAAAATTATTTTCAAGAATGTAGTTGAGAAAAACAATGCAATAATAAAAGCTCTTCCACCCCAAGTTTGTCAAAAGATCGGAGAACTTTGCGAAGATAAAATTGAAAATGTTGATCTACTTACAGAGAAATGTTTAGAAAATTTCATTACTTGGGTCTGCGAGCAAGCTGCCGAAGCCCTTTCCAAGGGGGTTGTTATGCCATGGGATTTGGATAAAAAGCAGACTTTTTAAGCTACTTTTAATTGGTAAAAAAGGAACTTTGTCCTGATTTAAAGGCAATTGATGAATTGACTGTGCCAAAGATCGAAATAGTCTTGAATTGGATCTGTCAGAATGCCCTTGAAGAAATATCAAAATAAATAGAATATAATCCAATATTTCTTCGTTTCATTTTCTCTAAAAAAGAACTATGGTTAAAACTTGAGAGACTTCTAGTTACACATAAAAGTGGGTTTACAATGAAAGTAATTTCTTTAAAAATTATAGCTTTTTGTTTATTGGGTTCAGTTTGTACAAACGCAGCTCCAGGAGAGGAGCAAAAATGCAGCACTATTTCAACTCAAGCTTCAAAAACCCAAGAACAGGCCAGCCGAATAAAGATTTATGATTATTCTACAGAAAATGGCTGGATTGGGGAAAATAACAAATTTGCACCTCCAGGACAGGTTGGTGAAATGAAATTTTTCTTCGTTGATCTGCCACAAGAAGAAGACATCCAGCTTTTTTTGATCTCTGCATACGCCTCTAGTAAAGAGTTTAATATAAATAGTGGTGAATATTTTTTTGTTGCAACTCATAAAGAATCTATCGATTTAAATGCGTTTTTTGATGTCAAGAAAGAGTTCAAAGACGCAGATCCTTGTTCAGAAAAAATACGCTGGCTAAATGCATGTTTATTAATTGGCAAATCTTTCATTTTAGAACTTTCGGTTAAAAACCAATGTTTATTAAAGCAAAAGCCTTGGGCCATAAAGGTCATATCAAAAATAATAAACTCAATTTCAGGCGAGTCTATCCAGGCACAAGAAAATTCAATTGAGAATAATAATCAAATTCCTCAAAAGCAGAAATCTGCCATTTTAGATTTCGTAAAGGCGTTAAAAGATTGTAAGTCTACACAACATGACTTAACTGCTGATGAGGTGTGTAATTTGATCGATTTATACTGTAAAACAGTTAACCTCGAGCAGCATGGAGAACTCAATTCAAGAACTCTCAACCAACTGAAACTTGTTTTAAGTAATGTTATAAAAGAAAATGCTGCAATCTTAAAGGCTTTACCAAAGGAGGTCATTGATAAAATAAAGGGGTTTTTCCCCAATCAAGAATCCATTGAACAGTTAACGTCTGAAAAGGCCGAAATTGTATGCAATTGGATTTTCAAACAAATAATTGAGCATCTCACCTTGCTATTGGATAAGTAGGCTTTTAGAGCTCAATTTACAATATGTCTTCAAGCTTTTTTTACATCTTGGAGGTCACAATGTTTTCAGGTATTGCAAAAGCCTTAATAATTACTGATTTATTTGGTGTTCTTGCTACCGATGCGGTTTGGGATTTTTTGAGGAAATATGAGACAAACTTAAAAAGATATGTTCAAAGTACATCTGCTCCACAAAGAGCACACAAATTGGAATATCCGAATTATTACCTTGCCATAACTCAAGAAAGCGAGGTCGAAGGACCTAGTTCAAATGAAAGATATTATGGGGAGTTAGAGCGAGCATCTGGGGTGCCTGCAAAGGAAATAGAACGAAGCTTTAATGATACAAAAGTCATAATTGAAAACACGGTGAGATTGTATCGACGGCTAAAAGAAGAGGGCCACGACATATGTCTGCTTACATCGACCGGATTTAGCTTTGCAGAAAAATTTTTGAGAGAAAAAGTTGATGGCCAGGAAATCATTAGCCTTTTTAACCACATCATAACAATTTCGGATCTGCCAAAAAAATTAAGTCCTGACTTATTGTGCCAATTGGGTGATGAAAAACCCAGAAAGGATTCAGAGGTCACATGGGCTTATTTAAGAGACAACATCTTAAAAGATTATCCTGGAGCTGTCCTGATCGATGATTCCAGAAGAGTTATCGATTTTTACTCAGACAAAGAAGGGCTTAAGACAGTTCATATAACAAGCCCAGAGTTTGACCTTGAAACAAACCTCAGACGCGCCCTTGAGGAAAGTTAGAAAAGGAGTTAAAAACTCTCATCCCATCCCCTCTGAAAGTGCTACTGAGTAAGGGGGGATTGTTTGTCTAGAAGGTCTTGCAGAGCTTTTTCATTTATTTCGTGCTCGCCGTTGTGCTTAACCAAAGTTACTTTAATTTTTGAGCCCAAAGACTGCGTATAAAAGCTTTTCAGCACAATTTATTGCCAATTCATGACTTCGATGCTTTGGAATTATGGCCAAGAAGGCGGTTTTTAGCTTTTTGCCAATCTTGTCCAAGATTTCCCTATTTTTTTTGTCTCTTGCTGAGAATAAAAATCACCAGTTAAACCCGACAAATAAACCCAATTTTGCGATGAAGACGGATCTCCAAGTCTGACAAAAAACCGGATTTGATTTAAGCAGGAAAACAATGTAACTATCATCAAAATAGGCATCATCAAAAATTTATTCATTCCAAAGCATCTCAATCAACTATTTTAAGTTTTTATCTGCATAAAACCGCATTGCTTGCTCCATGAATTCAAGCATACCCTTTGTATAGTGGGCATCATAATATTTTCTTGTATCAGGAATACTGAAATTAGCCTCCAAATAGCCTAAATAAATTTTTTTGGACACTGGCTCTTCAGGATAAAACTGACACGATAACACATAACTATCATGGACTAACTTTTGCACAGGTTCTGAAGAATAATCTAACCCTTCGGAAAATGCTTTAGAAATACCCTCGAGGAAAGCTTGGCTATTCGATTGTATATCTTTAGGCATAATTTTCCCTTGGGCGACCATTTGTTTGGCCAAATCCATGCGTTTTTTAGCCTCTTCTTCTCCTATAAACTTTCCCAGATGTTTGGTGTATTCATTCATATATTGATCCATAAAAGAACTGACACTAAACCCAGAATAAAGCTCTTTATCTTCCATTTGTTGTTCTCCTTTCAATGATGAAACCGTTTTATTAATTGTTTGAATCAACCTGGATTTATCAGCAATGATCTGTTCCAGGTTCTTTTTATGTGTTAAAAGAGCCGTGACAGTATCAAAATCATTTTGCGCAATAATGACTTTGATGTCGCTTAAAGGAAATCCGAGTTCTCTGAAAAACAAAATTTGCTGTAATTCAAGCAATTTGTCTTTGTTATAGTAACGGTAGCCATTTTGGCCGCAAAAAGATGGCTTTAAAAGCCCGATCTCGTCGTACCAATGAAGTGTTCTAGCACTAACTCCGGAAATTTTTGCTAATTGTTTTACCGTATAGTTCACGCTCAGCCTCCTTTTTCTTCTAACACATAACAAAAAGGTAATCTGTGACGTGACGTAAAGGTCAAGCTGTATTTTTAATTTTCTCTTTCTTTGGTTTCTTGGGTTTTGGAATTGGCAGCTGATCGGCCGTAATTTTGATCAATTCGGTCAACCACTCAGAATCATCCCACAGATCGCCCGTGATCAAAAACCAAAACTTAGCCCCTGGAAAAGGAGCTTTAAATATGGGGTTTCCAATAAAATTTTCGCCTTTGTCGGTTTGTTTGACAAACAATTGATCATCGCAAATCAGAGCCACAACTTTTCCATCGCAATAAAGGGCATATTCGCCGAACATTTTTTTTGTTGTTATTCGATCGACCATGGAAATCTGGTCGACAATGTAATCGACAATGCTTTGCTCGCTTGCCATTCTTAATTCTCAAAATAAATGTGGGGGCATCTTTCAATGCAGCGCCCCCACTGTTTTCAACTAAATTTTACTCTCTGATCATAGCCAGATTTATCAAAAGCATAAACAGGCTAATGCTTAGAAAATAAATCGGCATTGGAAGCAAAGTCCCATTGTGCAAAAAGCCCATCACCAGGGTGAAAAGCGAAATCAAAACATAGTAATAAAACCCAAATAAACTCGAGGCCGTTCCAATGCACCACTTGTAATCGGCCAAAGAGAGGGCCAATGCGTTACTCGTTGCCATACAAACTCCAAACATCGTACTCATCTGGCTTAAAATCGTAGTTCCAATCATAAAAATCGCTCTCAAAGGCATAATCAATGCATTAAACAAAGCCGTTGCGCTAAAAAGAAGCGTTGAAACAAAAATAATCCAAAGACCGTAGCTCATGATTTGCTTTGATGAGTGACTTGAGTGAAGCCGTCGAGAAACAATGCCCCCAAGCATTGTCGCTGCTGCAATTGCAACAAAACTCAGTCCATACTCTCTTGGACAAAGACCCAAAATATTGATCAAATAAAAGGATCCTTCGGCAAAATAGCTAAATGCTATACCGTTGCATGCGGCTACAATCAACCCAAATCCGATCACTTTTTTGTCTTTCAAAAGACTCAAGCCCACACTAATTAATGAAATTGGCTTTCGGTTTTCGGCCAGATGAGTTTCTGGAAGTCTAGCCATGACAAAAAATGCCAAAATTATTGCAAAAACAATTAAAAATAAGAAAATTGCTCGCCAGCCAAAATATTGCGCAATAAAACCACCAACGACCGGTCCAACGGCTGGAAAAACTGCAAGCGCACTGCCAGCCGAAGAATAAACTCGTCCAAGAGCTGGTCCATGGAAAGCATCACGGCAAATTGCCTGTCCAACCACACTTCCAATGCTCCCACCAAAAGCCTGAATAAATCGGCTAATCATGAGCATTTCAATTGAAGTTGAAAGATAACAACCGGCACTTCCAAGGACAAAAACTAATAGCCCGGCTAAAACGCATGGCTTGCGCCCAACGTGGTCGGAAAGTTTTCCCCAAAACAGTGTGCCAATGGCAAATCCAAAGAGGAAAATGGTCAAAGTATGCTCAACCATCGATTCAAGCGCTTTTAGGGCTTTGGCGATGTCGGGCAAGGCTGGTGAATAAACCGTTTCGGAAAGTTGTGGAAGCCCAACAATTAGGACTATGAGCCAAATTGCTGGCAACAAGACTTGTATCATCTTAAAATCCTCAATAATTTAATTTAAAAAATAAACAATAAAATCACTTATACCTTAATAGAAAGGCATTTAGATAATAAACTGCTTAATTTTTAATCTTAAACTATGACGATTTTTTTCATTTACTTGGACACCCACATGCTAAAAATTAATCAATGTTATAAATCTTAAAATAGAAATAGCTTATTTGCGCCACTTCCAAACATTAAAATGCAAAAAATTTATTATTCTGTAAAGAAGAGCTTTTAAAATCCCTATTTTCAATCGAATTCTTTTAACCCAAAGCGCTTTGCCAAGGCATCCATTTCTGGAGCTCTTCCGAGGAAATCCTCTAAGAGACGCTCTGGGCGAACTCTTCCGCCCATCGAAAGGAGTGTTCTCACTTTTTGCCCGGCCAAAGGCGTTTCCAGTCCAAGTTCAAGCAGATGCTCAAACAAATCGGCTGAAAAGACCATGGACCAAAGATAGGTGTAATATTTAGGACCATATCCACTTAAATGACCAAATGAGGCAAACATTTTATCCTGTGACTGACTTTCAACTTGTGGAATTATGCTTGAAAAGATTTCATCATACAACTTTGAAAAATCCACGCTTTCTGAGGCAGTTCTATAACATTGAAGAGAAAACTTTGATAGCCCAACGGCTCTTAAAAACATGTGTCCCTGAAAAAAACTTCTACTTTCAATTAAATTTTCAATAATTGAATCTGGCAAAGACTCACCGGTTTGATAATGGCTTGAAATCCTCTTTAAGACCGTTGGTTCCCAAAGCCACTCTTCAAACATGGTCGACGGAGTTTCAACAAAATCCCACAAGACGCCAGTTCCCGAAAAATAGTTTGTTCTTGTCGTTCCAAGGAGCTGATGCATCGCATGTCCAAATTCATGGAAGAAAGTTCGGACGTCACTCAATTTCAATAAAGCCGGTTTTCCAGCCATCTCCTGAGGCAAGTTTGCAACCACACAGCAAACAGCCGGGCAAAATCCATTGGGTCCCTCAACGGTATTAATTATCCCAATTTCACAGGCATGAGAATATTTATTTGGCCTTGGATAAAGGTCGACAATTATAAAGCCTTGGACACGTTTTTTGGCCATATCAAAGACCTCAATAATTTTAACTTCGTCATCCCAAAGCCCAACATTTTTATGAATTTTAAACTCAACATTTAAAAGTTTTTGATAAATTTTGAAAAGGCCATCAATTGTTTTTTCAATTGGAAAATATTCTTTTATTTTGTTTTCATCCAAATTAAACTTTGTTTTCCTATAATTTTCAGCCAAATATGCAATATCCCAGCCCTTTAATTGACCATTTTCATCAAGACAAACCCCTTCAGGTAAATCTTGCGTAACCTCCTTGAATTCTTGCAAAAACTTCTTTTCGGCCATAGCTGAAATTTCATCAAGAAAAGAATCAACTCGTTCTGGCGTTTTAGCCATCATGAGTTTTATATCTTTGTGAGCAAAACTCTCAAGACCCAAAATTTCTGCCATTTTTGCACGAGTTTTAACAAGCTTTGAAAGGCTTACCTCATTTTGTGGCCAAGCCCTAGAATTAAAGGTTTTATAAATAAGCTCTCTGGTTTTTGGAATACAACAATTTTTAATGATTTCAAAATAAGTTGGATAATCCAACCCAACTAAAACCTTTCCGTCTTCAGTCCTTTCTAAAGAATCAAGCTTGTCTTGATTGACTCCGGCCAATTCAGCAAGATCAAACTCTAGCTTTGTCGTGACTTGATCAATATTTTTGGAAAACTCTATTCCAAGCTGCAATTCTGCCTTGTGTAAGCTTTTGAATTGATCAAATAGACCATCATCTTGGATAGCCAATCCATCCAATTCGAGCGTTTCAAGCATCCTTTCAATGAAATAAATTTCTTCTGCCAACAACTCTCGATCAATGGTTTTTTTATCAAGTCGATCTTGGTTGTAATCCTTTAAAACTTTGAACAGCTTTTTGGAATAAACGAGCTCAATTTCCATTTTACCCAGACAAAGGCTTTTATCTCGCGCAAGTTTTCGCATCTCTTGGTTAGGGCTTAAATATTTCAGAACATCGAGAACGCTCCTGACAGAGGCGATATTTCTCGTAGCTTTATCAAGTGCTCCAAATGTTGAATCAAAGTTTCTGGAAGCTCTATCGGTTGCCAAAATTGCAGTAATGTTTTTCTTGAAAACGGACTTGCATTTCTTTACTAATTTATCGAGATCAAGCTTATTTTTAGGAAACATGCTAACAACCGAGCTTGCACTTTCAATCTTCTGGTTATAAATAAAGTCGATATGGTTCTTTCGCCTTAAAGAAAAAATCACTAAAAAACAGAGAAATCCTATAATGGTATAACCCAATAAGTAACCCATAAATTTCATAACAACCTCGCGACAAAAGGGCTTAAAAAGCCAAAGGTAGTTAAATTTATTTTTAATTTCTCTTTTTTGCAAACGTCTTGTAATTTCAAATTAAGTAATCTTTGTCAATCGTTCCCTTTTGCGCCAAAATTTATAATTCTAAGGAATGGCATCAGCCTGCAAAGTTTGTGTGTCGGAAACAGGCTGTATTCCAACCAAATTATTAATAAGCGCCGTAGAATCAAGTTGCTTAACGGTGTTTGAAATGTTTGAGACAGTAGTATCAGCTTGCGCTTCGACAAACTTAACCCCATCGGTTGAAAGATTGTCAAAATATTTGTCAAAATCCTGAGAATTTAAGACTTCTTGCAAATTGCCACTCGAAAGAGCTGTGGCTGCTGTTTGTGCCAGCTCTTTTTGGGCTGCGTTCAAATCATACTGAGCTGTGGTCAAAGATGCTAAAGGTTGAGCGACCAATGATTGCAAATCATTTGACACATTTTCAGAGATCGAAGCGAAAGCGTTTTGCGACTGAGCACTTATGTTTTGAATTTGAGAGTTATAAAGATCTATATTTTGCTGCAAAATCGCATCCCGTTGGCTTGAAGAAGCCTGAATTAAGGTTTTTGAATCAACGCCAAAGGACTGAATCAATATTGGATCCAGATAAAGCCTTGCTGTTTGAGAAAAAGAACTGGTTCTTATAGCTAAATTTGCAAATTCTCTGGCTAAGAAATCATCAACACTTGTTGCAACCCCAGCTTCCCTGACATATCGATAATATGCGATCAGATAAGGCAATGTCGATCCCAACAACTTCCAAAAAGCTTTAAGATCATCCAATGCTTTGTTGTCAATTGTCGTTCCTTGTCCAGCTGAAACTGTCGAGATCTTTTTTGCCCAAATCTCAGCAGTTTGGGACAGTGAAGTCGCATCACTATAAAGTTTTCCCGAAAGTTCATACAACCAATAACCTAAAGCATTAAATCGAGCAAAAACGTCGGCGGAAAGGCTTAACTCATCTTTTTTGGTCAAAAGAAGAGCCTTAATACTTGTCCAAAAAGCGTCCATTCTTTCAACGTCTGAAATTGGCAGAGTTTTTGGATTTGTTAAAACATCCCTTGACCAAAGTGCTGGTTGCCAAAATCCATCTGAATTCTTTGCTTGATCAAGAAAATCAATAAAGCCATTCATTCTTTTGGTAAACGCCTCATCAAGTGGCGTTGGTGCTTGAGCCTGAGTCTGCGATACTGTCATATCTTTAATCATTGCAGTGATTGCATCTTGCTTGGGCGCAGTACTTTGTGTTGTATCAACGGTTTGATTAGTCTTGGAATTTAACTTTTCTGCATAATCAATCAAAAACTTCTCAAGATCGGCTCCAACAGGGCTTTTATAGATCACTCGTAGAACAATGCAACACAAAATGCCTATCATAGGCAAAAATCCTGATTTCGTATCCTTTATATTTAAAAATTCAAGCTCAAAAGCCTTAAAATCCATCTGTCCGGAAATCAATTTAATAACAATTTTGTTTGCCTGTGTTTTGGCGTCTTCAAGCTTTTGGCCAACTAGAGAATCCTCGGCGGCAATTCCAAGACCTTTTTCAAGACTGGCAAATAACGTTTTCAAGCCAGAGAGTAGTTTTGCATCGGTTCCCGTTGTTGTCTGTGCAATTACTGACGCAGCCTTTCCAGAGTTTATTAATTCACGCGCTTTAACCACAGTTTCCAAAAATGATTTGTCTGTTATTTGTGTTGTAGAAACCGTTGCGTTTATCGACAAAGAATTTTTCATAGTAGGAAGAGCTAGCGCAGCATCCAAATTATCCACTTTTAAATCAAAATTATTAATGATTGAATCAAGCTCTGAAATTGCGCTTTTATAAAGGTTTATCTTTGATGCCGTTGAATCAATTGAATCTTTAATTGAGTTAATTGCAACGTTGAGAGCAGCAACATCATCGTTGCGAGTTTTTATTGCAAGCAAAACGCTGTCCAGTTGGGTTTTAATTGCAACTTGTTCAGTCGTAAGATTAGCTGCGGCAGTCGTCGTTGCAGCGCTTGTTGAAGTCTCTGTCGAGCTAGCCGCACTTGTAGCCGAAGAACTCGATGTCACAGTTGAAGCTGCTGAACTTGTCGTTGCTGGAGCCTGGCTAGTTGTGCTTGTCGTAGAATCAGGAGTAGTCGTTGTTGCAGAGCTTGTTGGAGTCGTTGTCGAACCTGTTGCACTTGTCGGAGAGGTAGTCGAAGTCGTCGTCGAAGTTGCAGGGGTTGTCGTCGATGTTGTTTGATTTGCCGTATTGGGCAATTTTACAGAAAGAGTTGTTTTTAGCGTATCAAGCTTTTTTAGTTCATCCTGATATTGAAGCAACATTGCTTGTTTGTCTGTCAGAGAAGCCTGAAGTTTTAAGGTGTAAGAGCTTTCAGAAATTGGAGCAAGTAAAGTTTCGACCTTTTTTTTAAAAATCATCAAGTCAAGCCTTACGGAAGGTGACCCCGAAGTTAGTTTATATTTATCGATCAAATCATTGGCGTTTTTCTCGGTGTCGGCTGCCGCAATTTCCGCCTGTGTTTTGATATTTTGAGTTAAAAATGAGGCATCAAAAGGGGTTCCTGGTGTTGATCCAGATAAATCTCTATGATCAAATTTATATTGCCGCAAATAATACAAATACGTTGTGTTTAAAGTACTAAAATAATCATTGGCCTGCTTAAGTTTGTCATTAATTTGCGAAGCCCCAAGATCGGTTGCTTGTTGCACTGCCGAATCGGCCTGTGCTGATATTTTCTCTGTCAAACTTTTCACGTTATCTTGAACATTCATTAAATAAACCGTTGGTTTTTCTTTGTAGTCTTGATAGATCAGCTTTCCTCGAATCAACTCGCGCTGCCCCTGAAGATTGGTCATGTATTGGCCCTGGGTATCGACGTTGAATAAAGCTTGGGCCTTCATCAAATCCTTCATTGCTCTCAAAATAACCGCAGTTGCGTAGGTAACCCCCTGAACAATGTCCATTGCAGAATCATCTTTAAAATAACCGACGTCTCCATCAAATTTTTTGCAGTCCAATTGTTCAAATTGGAAAAACCTTAGTTTTAAATAATCAATTAATGGAATGCTTATTTTCTGCCCTGTTGAGGTAGTATTGATAACCCCAGCTTTTGAAGCAGAAAGATTATTTATTTCACCGATTAAATCCTTATAAAAGGTCTTGAAATCGTCATTATTTGAGGCAATTATAGCATTTTCCATATTTGTAACGGCTAAAACAATTCGATCAATTTGCGCCGAAAGTCCCTGCGCTTGGCCATCGAGAAATGAAATGTCTGTCGACAACACAGATCTTTTTGAAAAACTAGTTTGAGCCTTTATTAAAAGATCTTTTAAGTCATTAAATTGTGTATTTAGAAGCTCTTTCAACTTGTCAATATTAATGCTTGCAAGCTGTTTTTTAAAAATATCTAAATCAGACGCTCCAAGTTGATCAATTGCAGTTGCACTTGAAACAATATTTGAAAGGCCCGTAATGAAGGCCATTTTGGACATAAGATAAGCACTGAGCGCATCAAGTCGCTCCAAGGCATGAATTTTAATCGCATACATCAAAAGGGCCGCGTCTGTCGGGCTTATTGTCGAAGTTGAATCAACAAATGGAACTATCTTCTCTTTGGCCATTTTCGTTCTTAGGTCGTAGCCATTGATGCTTCTCATCTGACCATAAAGAGCTTGTGCTTTTGTCACACTCTGTTTATTCATGTCCTTAAATTCCTGCTGCTCGCCCTCGTAGACAGGAAATTGAATTTGATTTAAAGAATCCTGCAATGTTGTTGGTAATTTTTCGATGTACTGAACCGGGCCGCCTTCTAAGAAAACTATTTTTGCTGGATCCCACTCATTTGACTTGGTTCCAACTGGATAAAGTTTTTGCGTTTCAACAATGTTTGGCGTTTTTTTCAGCCTAGAGAAAAGGACCGAAAGTTCTATTGGAATATGAGCGATTCGAGGATATCCTTGGCCAACTTTACTATTTTTATAAGCCGTAGCAATCAATAAAATGAGCTTTAAAATGCAAGTATCCTCAGGATATGGACTCATGAAGCGCTTTATAAAGGTCCAGGCTTGGAGACCATCTTCTTGGAAAAACTGCTTTAAAATCGTTGGAATAATCGTGGAAAAAGGATATTGACGAATATCTGTACGTGTAACCTCTTGCACAGATCCATCAGCGTTTTTCAGATAAAACTTTTCTGGAACAAACTTTGCAGAAACAGATCTAAAATAAAACCGTCCATTGTAAATAATAAAACTAATTGGTTGATTTATGTCACCGGAACCATCAAATCCAAAATCAAATTCTATGCCATAATTTTTCTGATCATCAAGTGCGTCTTTATTCATGATTGAAAGCTTGTGACCAGAAAAATCATTTTCCATCAACGACTTAATTATAGTTTGTGGAAGATTGAAAACAAATTTGGCAAAAGGAACCAATTGTTGCATCGTATCAAGCTGACTGGTCGCAAAACCTTTAATCTGACCTGTAATTGAATTTAAAAAATCGGTCGTTGTTCCAGTTCCAGTCTTCGATGTAGTGTCAGAGTTGGCAATGCTACTGAAAAAAGAACCCAGTAATCCTGAGTTAGTCGTTGCTGCAGCCAATAGTGAATCGACAAAAGAATTAATTCCAAAGAAAAATAAAAAGAGCAAAGTGCCCCTTTGGCTAACAAAATTCCTCAAGAGGTGCCCCATTAAAATGCCTCTAATTTCCATTGAAAGCAAAATTGTAATGGCACCAATTTATGAAGAAGCCCAGACCCGTTTCAATATATCGATTAGTTCAAGCCTTTTTCAGTTCATAAAATTCATCGTTGCAGACAGCTTTATATCAAGCAAAGCCTCATCATCTTCCAAATCCTTTATTCGCTCTCTTATTAAAACTTCAATTCTTTCGGTTGATGATTTTTTAAAGAAATCCCAAGGTTCAATTGGTAAAATAAGCTTTCCACCCTTAAAAAACAAAATGCTAGGAATTTCTAATTTTGAAATCTTAAATTTTCCATAGATCTGCGAATGTAGAAAATCTAGAAAACAGCTGTAATCAACCTCAAAAAATCGAGCTTTTTTTGATAAATTTTCATCCAATTTAAGCTCTCTGATAAGTTCTTTGGAACCAAGCTCATTTTTCGATGTGAACTTTATCCCAACTAGTCGACCGTCAGATGAATTTATTAAAGTGTTTAATTGATTTAATTTATTGGCCAAACCTTTATCAAGCCCAACATTAGAAAGCTGTTTTTTTAAATTCAAATCCTCTTTTTGACGCTCTTCAATGACCCTGGCCAAACTATTGTATACCCCATCTGGCCTGGCAAATCCGATTGCTTTAGAGTCTTTAAAAGCGCAAGACAAAAGCAGAAGGACGAAACAATATTTAATCATAAAACTCCTTACAAATTCTCTTTGAAATTGCCAGAGCCTACTAGTACACATTATTAAAAAAGGAATATCTTCAACAAGAATTCTAATTGAAAAATTTTAAACTGCTGGCACTTTGTTGTACCAAAATTTAGTCGCTTTGTTATAATCGCCAATCAACCTAGCCCAAAATTAGAAACTATTGGTAAAAAAATTGCTGTGTTATCACTCTGGACTGAATTTTTAAAAATTGCCAAACAAGAGGTCGGAACTCAAGTTGTTGAAACTTGGTTCAAGTGCGTGACTCTTGAAAATTGGAACAGTGACCGCAGAGAGGTGATACTTTGTGCCCCAAATCAATTTGTTTCAAATTGGGTGAGCCGAAATTATCTTGAAACTTTAAAGTCCGGACTTGGACGACTTTTAAACACCTCAGACTTCAAAATAACCTTTAAACAATCAACTTTTGGCTTAAATACTCAAGCTGCTCCTCAAAAAAAGACTTTGGATCCAGAACATGTGGCAAATGAACATGAATTAAGCACAGCTCCAAACGTTGAAAAAGAGAAAATTTGGCCTGCCAGACCAGATAAACCGGCCGCTCATCAGGCTGCAATGATCATTGCCATGGATTTTAATAACCAAGCCGAAAAAGAAAATAAATTTTCCAAAAAAGAGCTTTCGGCCAAAAAAATCGGGATTTGCCCTCAGTACAGCTTTGAAAATTTCATCGTTGGGCCGCATAATCACCTTGCTTATTCCGCCTCCCTGGCCGTTTCTCGTGGTGCAATTAAGGGCTACAATCCACTCTTTATTTACGGAAAAACAGGCTTAGGCAAAACACATCTTTTAAACTGCATCGGTAATGAAACCAAGGAAATCCGCCCTTCGGCAAAGATCGTCTACAAAACTTCAGACAAGTTTGTCGATGAATTCATCCGATCGATCAGATTTGATAAAATTCACCATTTCAAAGAAAAATATTGCGCAACCGACCTACTTTTAATCGATGACATTCAATTTCTCTCACAAAAAGAGCAGACACAGGAAATTTTTTTCCACATTTTCAACAGTATGCATGAACAAAACAAACAAATTGTCCTGTCAAGCGATATGCCTCCTTCACAAATTAGGGGGCTTCAAGAACGCTTAAAATCTCGTTTTGAATGGGGTTTGATTGCCGACATTCAACCACCAGGATTTGAAACCAGAATTGCAATTTTGATCAAAAAAGCCGAAGAAATGGGCATTGACATAACGCATGCAATTGCCGAACAGATCGCCAGTCGAGTCAATTCAAACATCAGAGAACTTGAAGGAACGCTGACTCGCCTTTCAACGATATCGATATTGCGTGGTGTTCCGATCTCCCATGAGTTAATCGAACGAGAATTAAAGGAACAAAAAAATAACGATTTAAAAGCTGGAATTTGCCCAAACGAACTTTTAAGATCGGTTGCAAAGGTCTATGCAATCTCTCCCATTGACATAAAATCAAGGAAACGCGACACCTCAATTTCCGTTGCCAGGCAAGTGACAATGTATCTTTTGCGCAAACATTCAGGCTTTTCACTGCGAACCATCGGAGAATTTTTAGGAGGACGAAATCACGCAACAGTTTTATACGCAATTGAAAGTGTTTCCTCTCGAATCACAAAGGATTCTCTATTTTCAAAAAAAGTTAATGAAATTGTCGACTCTTTTGCTCAGAATGGATGCTCTTAAACTGGGGCAAAACTTATCAGGAAGTTTAATCATT
>CAYTZU010000007.1:0-18258 GCA_964442725.1 uncultured Pseudomonadota bacterium | reverse complement strand
CCTCAAGCACCTTGCCGACAACTTTGGACCACTCCTTTTTATCCTTTGAGCTGTCCAAATCAACCCTCAAAATCCTGGCCTGCGGAAATCTTTGGCTCAAAATAGCGGCTATTTTTTGGGTTCCAACTCCCTTGAAAATAAGAGTTCCTTCCTTGCGGCAGTTTTTACATATTTTTTGGCAAAGCTCTTTAAATCCACAATAATGGCACAGTGCAAAACTCGCCCCCAATTGCTTGTGAATTGTCAGGCTAACTGAGCAATTTTGACATTCAAGAACTGTGCCGCAATCCTTGCACTGGGCCGAAAAGCTGTGCCCACGACGATTTATAAAAATAATTGATTGTTCACCTCTCTCAAGGCGCTCCTCAATTGCCAGCTCTAGTCGGCGGCTTATCCAAAAATTTATTCGTTTTTCTTTGACCGTCAGATTGACAACTTCTGTCGAGCGCACGCTTTCTGAGAGCTTTTTGGTCAGCCTATAGACAGTCACGCTTTTGTCCTGAACCATTTTAAGGCAGTCGACCGATGGGGTGGCTGAACCCAAAACCACCGGGATCTTATAAATTTTGGCTCTTAAAATGAGCATCTTTTTACTATCAATTCTAGGATTATTTCTTCGACAAAAGCCCTCCTCATGCTCTTCGTCAACCAAAACAAGCCCAAGCCCATAGACAGGCAAAAAGGTTGGAAGATGAACCCCGATAAGCAGAATTGAACTCTTTGAATTTAAGGCCTCCCAAACCTTCCTTTTGTCGGCAGCTCCAAGGGCACTGTGATAACGAACAACTTTTAGCCCATCATCATCAAGCTCCTTAAAAATCTCGAAAAAGCGCTCACAGAGACCAATTTCAGGAAGTAAAAGTATCGAACTTTTGCCGAGCTTGGCAGCATTTTTAATCAAATGTTTGTAGACCTCGGTTTTCCCTGAGCCGGTAACTCCGTAGAGCAAAAATTGTTCAAAGCCACCGCCGATGATTTTCTTTGAAATCCCATCAATGGCCTTGACCTGTTCATCGGTCAAAACGATTTCTTTGCTTACCTGATCAGACAAAAAATCTTGTCCTAAAAATTCGGGGATGGTTGGATAAAACTCATCACAGGCATCAGTTTTTTTAAGCCTCCGCCGATTCCTTTTTTCAGCGCTGGAGACTAAATCGACTAGGCTTGAGTAAAGGTCAGCCTCCTGGATTAAATAAAGCTGGCTTACCTTTCTTACAAAATCATAAAAAAATGGATCAAAGCCATTAGAGGGGCTATCGACAATCTCTTTTATTTGGAAAGCATGTCCCTCTGGAGCCTGAAAAGAGACCTGGTCAACCAAGGCAAACCTAGTTGAATTTTTTAATGGGACCCTGACAAGAGTTCCAAGTCCAATCTCTTTTGAATCAGAAAAATTTTCAAAATTTTTTTTTACCCCGTACCAGAAGCGACAATTTTTTAGACCAAAAATTTTTGCATAAACAAATTTAAAAAAACCCTTATCCTCAAGCATTTTTTCGATAAACCAACGCACATAAAAAAACTTTATTTTGAATCATAAAATTGATCTCGAAATAAAACTATAGAAAATAAATCGTGAATCTATCGATTTTCAAAATCAGTGTTGTTTATAATCTGAGAGTAAATATTACAAATAGTCGTTTATAAGCTATTAAATGACTATTGCCTGTTTGCTGTAAACTTGTCTGGGTAGCCTACAGGCCGGTGATATGTTTTGCAAGTCTGCCGTTGTTGGTCGACTTGAAAATAACCCAGAAAGTTTAGCGGTCATTTTTCCAGGGAGGACCTTTTATGAAGGCCAAGAAAAAGGCTGCCAAGAAGGCAGCTCCGGCTAAAAAACATCATCCAGTAGTCAAACACTCACCAGAAGCGCCTGCTGTGGCTAAGCCTGCCGCAACAAAAGCTAAAGCTGCTCCTAAAAAAGTGGCTGCAAAAAAACATGCTCCAAGCAAGGCAGCAAGTTCAGAACACCACAAGAAATCATCAAGTCATCCAAAAAAAGCCGCTCCTAAAAAACGAGTTGCCAAAAAGGCTGCTCCAAAGAGAAGCGCTGCTCATACCCACAAGAAAAAAGCAGCCCCTAAAAAAACTGCCGCAAAAAAAAGCGTGAAAAAAGTTGCTCATAAGAAGGCTTCTCACAAGAAAAAAGTTGCCCCAAAGAAGGCTGCTCATAAAAAATCAGCCCACGCAAAACACCACTCAGTAAAAAGACCTATGGGCAAAAGAAGAGCTGCAAAAAAAGCAAAACGTAGATAAATCTTTTTAAAATATCGACCGCTATTGCAAAATAAAGAAGGGATGAGGCTTGTAAAAGCTCCATCCCTTCTTTATTATTCCCAAAATGTCGTTTATCTCTTTATTCTGGACAAACCACTTCACTTTGCTCTTGAACTGCTACTAGAGCACTTTTTGGCAAAGCCTTTGCATTGTCTGCTTGATTGCGAAGAGGCTTAGTGTCTAAGCCTGTTGCGATAATATCAACAATAATCGTGTCTTGAAGTGATTGGTCTGGCTGTCCAAGTCCAGGGATGATATTTGCACCACGACCCGTCTTGCTCCTTATAAATTCAAGGATCACTTCCTTTTCGTCCGTACCGACATCGCAACCCCTTATGTTAACCAAAACACCTCGAGCTCCATCAATTGTTAATTCAGGGAACAATGATGACAAAACGGCCTCTTTAACTGCTTTTATAGCCCTATCTTCTCCACTTGCACGAGCGGATCCCATTATAGTCAGGCCGCCGATATCCTTCATAACTGCACAAATATCGGCAAAATCAAGGTTTTCTTCACCTGTTTCTTGGATAACTGTATTAAGGGTCTTTATGGAATTAGACAAAACACCATTTGCAAAGGCATTGGATTCAACCGTTGTGGGTCCACGACTTCCATTCTTCAAAGATTTAAAGCCAGAAGGGTCTACCGCAATAGCTCGTTCTTCTTTTTCTTTTCTAAGCCGATCAAACAAAGATTGATTTTTGGCAACAATAACCGAATGTGCTTCCTTCAAGATAGCTTCCAACGTTGCATTCGCATTTCTATCTCTAACATCACCCTCAGCTCTAGCAGGAAGTGTGACCAAGGCTACCACCAAAGCACCCATCTCTTTAGCTGCTTTTACGATAGGCACAATTGCTCCAGAGCCGGTTCCGCCACCCAGTCCAGCGACCAAGAACAAAACCCTTAAACCTTTTAAGTGAGATATAATCTCAGGCATACTTTCTTCAGCAGCTTTTGCTGCTATATCAGGTTTTGCGCCAGCACCCTCGCCTCTAGCAACATTTCGACCAAGCTGAATTATATTTTTAGATGGTACGCGATTTTTTTTATCGCGATCTTTGAACTTCTTAAGATCAGGCACATCAGTATTTGCAACGAGTATTTTCAATCCTTCTGGGAAATCTCCATTATTCACCAAATCACTGACTATATTGCCACCCGCACCACCTATTCCCATAACCGCCATATTAACTTTGAACTCTTTCATTCCACCAAAGCCGAAAGGAAGCTTGATAGGCTTTGCCTGTGGTGCATAAGCAACCAAAGATAGTATTAATAAACCAACATGCTTATTCATGCGCAAACCCCATAGCAATAAATTATTTTTGTAAAATTTTTCATTGTGCTGAAATCAAGTTTTATTTTGCGGGCTGTTCTTGTCAAGCCGACTAAACAATACTTTGATTAAATGCATTTTCAATGCAAAAAAGCACAGTTGGAGTTTGTAAAAGTTTTATATCTGAATAAAAAGTGGCTTAGTAGGTATAAAAAATGGAAATCATTTGATAGGATGGCTTCGAGGTGTGTCGGGCAGTTACTCTTGCCGCAAAGGCGAGAGAGGAAAGTCTGGACTCCAAACGAGAAGGGAGCCTTGTAAGTTTACTTTTAAGTTTTCAAACAAGGAGACTGGCTAAAATCAGTCATGGAAAGTGCCACAGAAAAAAAACCGCCGTTACTGGCAAGGGTGAAAATGTGTGGTAAGAGCGCACACGCTTGAGCAGCAATGCTCACTTGGGCAAACCCCTCCCGGAGCAAGACCAAAGTAGGTGTACACTGGGTTCTCGTTCCCGCCGCTTGTACACGGGTAGGTCGCGATAGATAAATGATTGTCGATGGGTTTAATTTGGCAGACCCATCACAGAATCCAGCTTACAGACACACCTTGCCGAATTTTTAAGTTAGTTTTGAGCGCCGTCTTGAACTTTTGGCGCTGAAACTGCAAGAGTTTTTGAGGCAACTCTTCGCTTTCTTTTTTTCCCGATCACTTTGTCTTCAATCTTTTTGAACAGCTTTTTAACACACTCAAAAGTCAAAGTCGAAGAGGCAAAAATTGCCGACATAACTCCAGTGATTGCTGGAAGATAAAAAACTAAGGCTGTAGCACCAGTGCCACAAACGTGTCTAAATCGATTTTTGCAATGGCAGTAGGCGTAATTCGCGTCATCCTTGGAAAGTCCTTGATAAATGTTTTTTAACTCTTCCTGTGTATAACCTTGCGAAGGCTGGTATAAATGGCTCTTAATGCAATGAAAGTTTATTGACGCCAATTGTGCTTTCATTTCAAAAATTGGTTTTTTTGGTTCTTTTTCTTTTGTCAAACTCTTCAACTTTTCCAATTCATTCTCTAAATGGACCGAATGCCTTTCTAAAAGAATAGCTACACGTTCAGCAGCAAGCGCTCGAGATAAACAAATTTCTTCCCTTTTCTGGGCAATCCATGAAGTTTTTTCAGGATCATATTCGGTTTTGATATGATTCAAGGCCTGCAGCGCGGTCGCACAAAATGCAACACCAAGCCCAAAAGCGGCCCCAAATTTGAGCCCATTTACGGCCGACCGTAATAATTTATCCTTCAGGCTCCTATTTTTCAGCCTTCTTTTTTTCACCTGCCTTGGTTTAACTTGCTCAACTTTGTCGACTGGAGTTTGGCAAAAAGCCTCATAGTTGGGCACAACAAGGAAAGATACGATTAAAAATAAAGCTTTAAATTGCTTGGACACTGATCTTCTGGCAAAAAATTGTTAAAATCTCAGTTGCAACTTGCAATGGTTCTATTTTATTAAACTTTTTGATTATGTCTTTGCAAAAGAGCTAAATAAGCGATTTTGAATCAAATCATACCCATCTGGAAGTATAAAATTTACTAATAGAAAACATTCGGCTTTTTTGGTGAAAAGTGGCTAAATGCGCTCAAAGTTTTAAAACTAAAAATCTAAGAACTAAAATTTACAAATTCGAAAGACTCTTACAGGTTTATATTTTTAAAACTTTTTATTAAACTCTGCTTCGGTTTTTTATCTTTAAAGTCTTTTTGCGGAGAAAAATTTTGGCAAAAATTGTTAACAAAGAGTCCTTTGAAAGAGAAGTTTTAAAATCAGAAAAACCGGCCGTTGTGTACTTTTTTGCATCTTGGTGCCCCCCTTGTCACAAATTTGCTCCAATTTTCGAGGAGCTTTCCCAAGACTTAACCGATTATAACCTCGTTAAGGTTAATGTCGATGAAAGCAATGAATTGGCCATAGAATATGGGATTCATTCAATTCCAATGCTGGTCATGTTTAACGACGGCAAAGTTATAAAAAAAGAGTCGGCCGGAGGCCTGAGCTCAGCGGCCGCTCGGGAAAAAATCGAGTCAACTTTTTAAAAACTATCAATTTGCGCAATATTTTTAAGTATTCAAGCGACTAAAAACGAAGGGTGACGCCCATTGATAGCCGTCTGTGTGAAGTATCAACATCTCGCTCAAATGGGTTATCGTAGGCAACCCAAATTATTGGATTGCAGGTCCAATCGTTAAATCCAAGGCTTGGATCATAAGACAGCTTAAAATTAAAGTATTTTGCGCTCCACTCCGATGCTGCAACTCTTTTTGTTGAATTGGTGTTGTAGTCGGCATTATCCATGAAAGCTTTGATTGCTGGATTATTGCGAGGATCGATCCATTGGGCCTGTCCAGAGTGCAGATATGAAAAACCAAGGCTGAAATCAAGCCACCAGTCCATAAAATTCTCAAAGGTTATGTATGGTGAGATTTTATAGTTGCTTGCGCTGTAGACAATTGCTTCTTGCCTGAGTGGGCTCCAACCCTCTGCTTCAGCCCGCACAGGAAGTCTTCGCATGCCAACTGATTTTGCGCGACTGTTCCACTCAAAAGAACCACCAACACGCAATCCCTGTTTGAGCTCGATTTGCGCCATCAAATCAAGGTGGTAAGAGATTCCATCACGACCAAATGAAAATGAAAGTGGATTGTCCGGGTCAAACCTTTTGCCAGTCGGAAGGTTGACTCCAGCGGCAATGCTAAAATCAATGCTTCTGCACCTCAAAACATAGTCTAATTTGTTGCCAATTCCTGCGTAAATATTGAGGTCTCCAAGGCCTGATTCTGACCAATGCGAAATGTTTAATCCCGCATCGTCAGCCATTTTTGAAAGAACTGCTCTCAATTTTTCATTGACGATCTCACCAGTCCCCTCAACCTTTGAATTGACAAATCTTATGTGCCAAGCCGGTTGATAAGTGGCAACCCTTTGTGCATGCATGATTGGCAGTTCGGCGCCGACAAAAACCTGCGAACCCCTAAGCATATTTCTGAATTTGTCGACAAACCTAACGTATTCAAGTGCTGGATCGACAAATCCATCCCATTTATTATAAAAAGAAAGATTAACTCCACGCGTCTTAGTGCTCACAAACGGATCCATTGGAACGCGCTTATTTTTATATTCGGCCAAACCTATTGCCCCAGTTCCAGGAAAATAATCCTTTTTCTTTAAGCCTGCCTGCTCAAAATATGTGTTGTAGGCCTCGTTTAAATCAAATAAGTCAAGAGTCATTCCACCAAAAGGCTTATAAACCTTCGGACTTCGATCTAACGGCTCATATTTCCACTCTGAATCAGTGAAGAAAACGCTGCTTGTCAGCGAAGCATTTTTTGAATCTCGAAAAACATCTGTCCAAAATGGAATATGCCTATTGACCGGCCTTGAGGCAAAAACATTTCCATTGAAAAAACTAACTAAAAAACAAAATTGTGTGGCTAAAAAAACTCTATTCCAGGCCATAATTTTTGACATTCTACGTAAACTCAATTCAAGGATATAAATTAGTTTTAAAATATAGGATGATGTTAGAGCAAATCGCTCTTTCGTCAAGTCAACTGAAGGGCAAAGTTGTTTATAAAGGCTTAAAAAATCAAGGTTCTTATGAAAAAAAATCGGATATTTGTACTGAACTGGAAAATAAATCTTCTACCAAATCAGGAAGAAGACCTTTGCCTAAAACTTTTAAAAGATTGGCCTGAAAATGAAACTTTAATAATCTGCCCATCGCTTTTAAATGTTTGCAACCTTTCAAATATCATTGAGAAGAATAATCACAGGCGACATATTTCAACGTGCTCCCAAGATTGTTGCGAACATGATTTTGGCAACTTTACCGGTCAAGTGAGCGCCAAATCGTTGTCTGAATCGGGATGCAAATATTGCCTTGTCGGCCACTACGAAACTCGAATTGCTAACTCGTTGAATGAATACCAGGTTGCAGGAAAAGCACAAGCAGCACTCAAAAATGGATTAATTCCAATTATTTGTATTGGAGCAGAAAGTCATAAAAAGCCTGAGCAAATCAAAGCTCAGGCCATAGTTTATTTAGATCTTTTAAAGGAATTCGTTGATGGACAGATAATTTTTGCCTATGAACCATCATTTGCCATTGGGTCAAATCACAGCGCCAGTGTTGAGTCAATTTCAAACATGACTGCTGGAATTAGATCCATTTCAAAGCCTTATTCAAATAAGGTAAGAATTTTATACGGCGGAAGCATCAATAGCCAAAATATTTCGCAAATTTCAAAAATCGAATCGATAGATGGCTTTTTGATCGGCAATGCCAGTCTAAATTTCCAAGAAATCAAAAAAATGCTAGAGTCTTTGTAAATAAAACAATTTTGAAGTTAAAGTTACATTGTTTTTAGTAAAAAGCTTATTAGATCAACTCTTTCTGGAGAGATTAAATGATAGTTGCACTATCAAATACTTTTTTTGTAATCATCTGCCTTCTCATGGCTGCAGCAATATTGATTCAACAAAGTCGTGGTGAAATTGGCTTTGGCGCCGTCCCAAGCAAAGGAACTCAAGTAGTTTTTGGTGGATCGGGTGGACAGGAGTTTTTCGAAAAGATTACTTGGATTTTAGGCATAATCTTTTTGTCGGCATGCATCGCCATGTCATATTTCCAGTCAAAAGAACAATCCAGATCTATCTTGGAAAGCTATCAACAGGTTATAACTAGTCGCTCGAACAGATAATTTTTGTAAAACCAAGAAACAAGGCTTTAGAAAATAATCATGCTTTCCGATTTAAATAAAAAGGAAATTACTGAAACGATCAACGATGTGTTGTCTTTAATTGGGCAAGTTGCAATCGGTGTTTGTAATGACCTTGGACAAATCGGTGTTTTTGTCATTGAGGCCTTTACAACCTCAGTCAAAGAGCTTGATTTGAGAAAAATTATAGTCCAAATGCATTTCATCGGTGTTAAATCATTGAGTGTAGTGGCTTTGACAGGTGCTTGTATTGGAGCCGTTCTTGCAAAACACAGCTTTGATGGTCTTCATCGATTCGGAGGAGCTCAGGACCAATTTATCGGCCCATTGGTTTATATTTCCATGGCTCGAGAGTTTGGGCCAATTGTCAGTGCAATAATGCTTACAGCGCGCGCTGGTTCGGCAATTACAGCAGAGCTTGGGGCGATGAAAATTTCTGAGCAAATAGAAGCGCTAAAAACTCTTTCCGTTGATCCATTTGCTTATTTGATAACTCCAAGAATTATTGGCGCAACAATCATAATGCCTTTCTTGTCGCTGTTTTGCACAATGTTTGGAATCTCGGCTGGATACTTGATGGCAATTCATGTGCTGGGAGTAAGCTCAGAAACTTACGCCGATTCAATAAGAAAAATGATTGAATTTTCAGACATAAGTAATGGACTGATAAAAGCAGCCATATTTGGATTTTTAGCCGCAACAATTTGCTGCTACAAGGGCATAAACACCAGTGGCGGATCGCGTGGTGTGGGTATTTCCACAACTCAAGCCGTTGTTTATTCAAGTGTGACAATATTTTTTGCCAATTATATCTTAACCTCGCTTCTTTTTCGGACAAATTGATGATACGACTTGAACACTTAAAAAAATCATTTGGAGAGAAAAAGGTCACCAGAGACCTAAGTCTTTCGGTCGAAGAAGGTGAATTTTTGGCAATTATAGGTCGATCTGGAGAGGGCAAGTCGGTTCTACTTAAACAAATCATCGGACTTTTAAAGCCGGACGAAGGAACCGTTGAAGTGAATGGCATAAATGTGACAAGCCTGCACTCAGACCGCGAATTGAAGCAGGTTTTTAAAACTTGCGGCTACGTTTTTCAATTTGCAGCACTTTTAGACTCACTCAATGTTTTTGAAAATGTTGGCCTAGCACTTTTGGAAGAAGGCGCGCCGCACGATGAGGTCGTTTTAAAGGTCAAAGAAAAACTTGAAAGCGTTGGGCTCTCTGAAGACACAATGGAAAAATATCCTTCAGAATTATCAGGTGGAATGAGAAAGCGAGTTGGTTTGGCCAGAACCCTGATGTTCAGCCCAAAAATCATCCTCTACGATGAGCCAACAACCGGCCTTGATCCAATTTCAACAAGGCTTATTCATGAGTTAATTCTTTCAACAAGAAAAAAAACTGGAGCTACAACAGTTGTAATATCGCATGATATCGGTATTTTTGAATATGCAGATCAGGTGGCGATGCTCTTTGAAGGACAGATAATTTATAAGGGTCCGGCTAAAACAATCTGGGATTGTAAAAATGAACATGTGCATCAATTTATACGTGGGCTTGCCAATGGACCAATTCAGGGGCCTTAAAACATTCATCTAGGAGAGTTTTTAATGTTTTTACCATTTAAAAGTCAAATTTTTTTGGAAATAATAAAAGACTTCATTTTAGCCTTAATTGGGCTTTCATTCAGCGTTAGTATAAAGGGTTTTGTCAAGGCATTGGTTGCTAGATTTTTGGGTGATAGAACGCCTCAAAATGATGGGTTTTTAACGCTCAATCCGATGGGTCACTGTGACTTGCCTCAAATAACGCTCATAACGCTAATTTTTATCACATTTTCAAGAATTGTTTATGGATCGGCTTCGTCAAGTCTCTTGACCATGATCATAATTTCATTCATGGAATCGGCAATTTACACAATGAATTTTGATACAAGGGCCCATAAAGCAGATATAAAAATTTCCATAATTCAGCTCTCTGGAATAATTACCAGCTTAACGCTATTTTTGGTTCCAATTCCGTTAATGCTAAAAATAGCCAATCAAAATAGCGGACCACTCTTTTCGGTTTTTTATGATATTTTGGCAAATGTCGCCATTTTCTCGTTCATAAGGCTGATCATTCATCTTCCACCGATTCCTCCACGCGAAGGATTTTATGTAATCCAACCATTCATCAGTCAGAAAATTGAAAGGTTTTTAGTTCGGATCAGCGAAAACCTCTTGGCTTCAATATTTTTTTCGCTAGTTTCAGCAATTATTTTGTTTCCAGCGGTAGTTATGGCCTTTAATTTATCGCTTTCAACAACTTCAATGATTTTTAACCAGATCAAAGATTTTGTGCTCCAAGCAACAATAACGATTATTGGTTTTGTAAAAAGTGCAATTAGCATGCTGGGATTTTAATTAAACAGCTTTAAAGGCCAAGAACTTGAAAAAAAGAGCGACCTGCCGTACAGTTCCGAACGCTGACTTTTATTTAATAAAATTTTTTTAATCAAAAAGTCTTTGTTGAATGGAAAATAAAGCAAATTTATCTGTCGAACAGGTAAAAGATGAGGCCTCCAGATGGGATGTCTTGAGGCATGAAGTCGGAAAAGTAGTTGTTGGATACCACAAGATAATCGACCGCATAATCATTGGACTTTTGTGCAATGGACACATTTTGCTTGAGGGCGCACCAGGACTGGCCAAAACAACGCTTGTACGAACAATTGCCACAGGCGTTGGGCTTTCATTTAGTCGAATTCAGTTCACACCAGATCTTTTGCCGTCCGACATTATTGGAACGCTAATTTACAACCCAAAAACGCAGGTTTTTGTCACAAAAAAAGGACCAATCTTTGCAGGCGTTGTTTTGGCCGACGAAATTAATAGAGCTCCAGCAAAGGTTCAATCATCGCTCCTTGAGGCAATGCAAGAGCACCAGGTGACAATTGGGGATCACTCACACAAAATTGAGACTCCTTTCATTGTTTTGGCAACCCAAAATCCAATCGATCAAGAGGGAACTTATTCACTTCCTGAAGCTCAAGTTGATCGTTTTTTATTTAAATTAATAATGACCTATCCAAATCGAGAAGACGAGCTTGAAATCATTCGTCGATCTATGGATTTTGGAAATATAACGGTCCATCAAACAATTGAGCGCGCCGACATTATAAAGGGGCAGGAAATCGTTGGGCAAATTTTTTCCGATGATCGAATCAATGAATATATTTTGGACATTGTCAGAGCAACAAGACCAACAGAACATTGTCCAAAGCAACTTCAGGGATTAATCAGATTTGGTGCATCTCCAAGAGCAGTCATTGCATTAAATCGAGCGAGCAAAGCGCACGCACTGATAAAAAAGAGACACTTTGTGATTCCTGATGATGTCAAAGCAGTTGCAAGCGATGTTTTGAGACACAGGATTATTTTGACCTACGAGGCAGAAATCGATAACCTGAAGACTGATGATGTTATTAAAAGTGTGCTTGAGATAATCAAAAGCCCATAAATTAGTTTGTTTTAACTGGACTTATCAGACTATTTTGTGAAAAATTGTCCGGTAACGATATTTAAACCAGTTATAAAATTTATTGATGAAACATCAACTAATAAGTTCTGCAAATTTTGTTTTAATACTAATTTTAATTCTCACTTTGGTTGTCGGAGAATTTACAAAAATAAACCCTCCGACCCAGCCAAAGGAGACTCTGTCATTGCAGAGCGAAGCAAAGACCAGCCAAAATCAAAAGGCTGAACTCCCTGTCTCTCAAATATACGGAAGAAGAAACATTTTTGGCCTGCCCATTGATGTTCAAATTAATGAAAAAACTGGACTTTTGATTCAGTCACCGGAATTTGCCGAATTAAAACTTCCAGAAAAACAGGCTTTGCCACCAATTGAACCAAAGGATAATTTCATTGAGCCACTCAACATTTCGATTAACGGCATCATTACCTCATCCAACGAAGAAAACAACGCTTGCATAATTTCCAGCTCCTCAGGCGAGGAAAGATTATACAAAGCTGGAGATAATGTTCAGGATGGAATTGTTATGGAAATTACAAGGAACAGTGTTTCAATAATCCGTCCAAATGGGCAAATTGAAAAATTCAAAGTCGGAGAGGTTCAGGATCCAAGCGGTTCATCGAATATAGATTCAATAGTGACAAAGCTTGAAGATAACAGTTTCTCCATAGATTATTTAAAATTTTCAAATGAAATCCTATCTTTGGGCCAACTTGTTGAAGAGTTTGGAATAATCCCAACTTATAAAGATGGAATTTGTAATGGATTAAAAGTTACTAGATGCGAATCAGGCAGTTTTTGCGAGTTATTGGGCTTTAAAAAAGGCGATATCATCATTTCCATTGACGAAATATCGCTTTGCGACACCGCCGACCGCATTAAGGCCTATGACAAAATCATAAGAATGGGCAACAATGATTCCTTCAAAGTGGAACTTGAACGAGATTCCTCAAAAATCGTAAATACATATACTTTAGAAAAACGAAAACCAAAGATTAAAACACTTGCCCAACAGCTGGGGCAAAACGATGATTCTAAAAAAACAGGCAAAGATGGCAAAGATGATAAAAATAAGGCAGCAGAAGCCGATAAAAAATTAGATTTGTTTAATAAACCCGCTGAGGATCGAGAACGCTACTCAAGCAATATAACGGCCATACGAAAGAAACTTTTAGATAATGCCAACAAGCAGCGGATCACTCACCTGAGGTAGATAATTTATGATAAAAACAACAACGAAAATTTTTAATAAATCAAAATTATTATGTCTTTTAGCTGCGTTTATTTGCATTTTCAAGCTTGAGTCAAAACCGAGTGCCCAATGGAAAGGCCGACCAGCGCTAGAGATTGATAGCGGTGATCCACAAGAGGATGAGACAAAAACAGATTTGATTTCAAAATCTAAAATTGACGAGCCAATGGCAAAAAAAACAGATAATTCTGATCAAAGTAAAAAAGAAGATAAAAAGATAGAACAAAAAAGCATAGCCAAAGAATCAGATTCAGATAAAGAGGAAAAACCTGATCAAGAGGTCGATTCAGAATCAAGCGTGCCTGACGAAAATGAGTTTGGCAAAATCTCATTGAACTTCCAGGAAGCTAATCTTTCAAATCTTATAAATTATATGGCCGATTTGAAGAAAATAAGCTTAATTCCGTCTAATGAAACAAATGACGTAAAAATATCCTTAAACATGCAAAATTTGGTTAGCAAAGAGGAGGCCTGGGAAGTCTTTACAACGCTTTTGGATTTCTGTGGATTTTGCATAATTAAAATCGAGCCAGAGCCACTTTGCAAAGTTGTCAGAAAGGATGCCAGGCTAATTGAGCCGCATCCAGTCTACATGGGCATCCCAGCTGAAAAGCTTCCAGACTCATCACAAACAATACGATACATCGTATTTTTGAAAAACTTTGCGCCTACAGAGGTCGAAAATTTAATAAAAAACTTCCTAGACCCAAAAGCGCAAATAATCTCGCAACCAAGCATGAATGCATTAATCATCACAGAAAAAGCATCAAGCATAAAATACGCAATGAGCATAATAAATCAGCTGGACAATTCTGGAATCAAAGAGTCTTGTCAGGTTTTGCGGCTTGATAAATCAACAGCCTCTGATGTCAAAAAGTTTATGGACGAACTGATAAAAAAACCGGAAACAAGCAGTTTGGCAAGGCTTTTGGGACAGCAATCAGAAGGCTGCGCAGATTATTTTCCAGGAAACGTCAAGCTTGTGGCCGAAGATCGGACAAATTCGCTGATAATGCTTGGACCCCCAACCTCTTTGAAAAAAATCGAAAGTTTTATCAAAGAATATTTTGAGGGAAACTGGAAAACGCGAACTCCATTTTTCCCATACGAATGTCAATACGTGGAAGCCGAACATATAAAATCTATTTTGGATGAAATTTTAAGCTCAGAGGCAAACGCCAGTAGGGGCCAGTCTTCAAGAGGCGGAGCAAAAAGTCTTGGCGGAATAAGAATAGAATCGGATAAATACAGCAATAAATTAATTATTTACAGCCAAGACGAAAAGGAATTAGAACTTGTCAGAGAGATTATCGCAGACCTTGACAAGCCGCAGCCCATGATTGCTCTTGAAACTTTAATTGTTGAGGTTTCTCAGGAAGACAACAAGTTTTTGGGTGGACAAGTTCGAAATAAAACTCATGGATCACCAATTCCGGGAGTTGATTTTCAAGGTGGAACTCTTGGTCCGATTGAAACAAAAACCCAAGGTGGCGATACCATCAGCATTCTTGGAAATTTGATGACAAAGGTTAAAAGCGCTGGGATTGGGGAAACCATCTTGACTTTTGGTGATGGCACAAAAGACGCAGTCTGGGCTGCATTTAAGGCGTTAAAAACCATGTCCAATACCAACGTTATAGCAAACCCATTTGTAACGGTGGCAAACAGAGAAAAAGCAATATTTAACGTTGGAGAGGAGCGAAGGCTTGTTGCAGAAAAAGGACAGGGCGATTCAAATGCTTTTTCTGGATATGTTCCAGTTCAGGCATCGACAAAATTAACTTTTACTCCACAGATAAGCCCAGATGGCTTAATCAGTCTTGATATAACAATCCAAATAAGCGACTTTTTGGACGCAGATGGCAATAGAACTTCTAAAGACTTAAGTACAAATGTGACAATGTCTGATGGTCAAATTTTGGTTCTTGGTGGTTTTATAAAGACAAAGTATTTGGAGGCCAAGTCAAAAACGCCAATATTTGGAGATATTCCAATTTTTGGATGGCTTGCAAAAAGCAAAAAACGCGATTCATTCAAAAATTATATTTTCATCTTTGTCTCTCCAACAATTGTCAAACCTCGTACGCTTCCAGGAAGCGGACTTTATACAAAAATGAAGCTTCACGAAGCCTCAAAAATTGTCGACCAATCAACCGAAACAAACAGGACAAAGGATCCAATTCACAACATATTCTTTAGCTCATCAGAGTTGACCTCTCACAAAGTTGTTGATTTTGCAAACGCTCGATATCAGCCAACAACAGTCGATATGAAGCACGATGAACTTTATAGAGGCAAAGATATTCTCTTTGATGCTTCAAAATTGATCACAACAAGCGACGAAGTAATGGTTCCTGTTGGTGAAGACACCGTAGCTCTTACAAAAATAAAATCGCAAACAATTGATCAATCTCTTAGCAAAAAAGAAACAAAAATGGTCAAAGAGACAATTTCAAAGGAAAATAGTTCAAAAATTGTCAAAAGCAAGGCTCTTGCACATTCTCAAAAGCCTTTAAAAAAAACGAAAACTATCCAGACAAAGAATCCAAAAGCAACAATAAAATTGGCCAAACAAGAGCCAAAACCACAAATTATTACTAAAAAAGAAGAATTCAAAGAGAGCCAACCAGACAAATCAATAAAAATAGATTTCAAGGAAAAGCCGGTTATCTCACTTAAAAAAGAGATAAAACTTGATGAGCCTGAGTTAACCGATGATTTCGATGAAATGATGCTTAAAAGTGCAAAACATGAAGACCCTAAAGCACAAGAACTTGATCAGGACGATGGATTCAATCGAGTTATAATAAAAGCAAAGTCTGATCAGCCAAAACAATACGATAGCTCCTCGAATGATGATGAATCTGATCTGGACCTTGATCAAATGTTTAAGCGCACTGCAAAAAGCAAAAAGCGCTCCGGATTAGACCTTTCAGAGTTTGAAGAGGACTTTTTGAGTCCTCGAGAAGAGCGCACAATTCGAGCAAAAAAACTTGCAAAATTTGATGATGACAAAAACCTTGGTTCTGAAGACTCAATTTTTGAAAAAATCGATGATTTTGACATAAAAATGGGGGCTAAGATTTCCAAAAACAGAGCAAAACCGCTTTCTCAAACGAAAAAAACAGCGTTAGAAAGCTTTAATCCTGAACATTCAAATAATTTAAACAGCGATATGGATTCAAGCCTTCCAGTCGAAGATTTAGATAAAGATAGATCTAAATCAAGGCGAGAAAATAAATTCAAAGAATTATTGGCAAAAAATAGATCCTGGCAAGATACCGATGCTGAGGACTTAAATTCATGATGAGCATTAGAGAACTTCTATTTCCAAGTGTAATTTTTGGACGAAGAATAATTTCTGAAAAGGTGCTTGGAATACACATTGGCGAAACTTTTATTAAAGGTACAGTCACAAGATTAAAAGGATCAAAAAAAATTATAGAAAAACTCATAGAAGCTGATTTTCAGGATAAAACAATTTTAGATTTTGATGGAACGGTCGATTCGCAGCTCCTCACACAAGGGCTTGAGAAAATCTATAAAGAGGCCGGTTCCGTTCAGAGAATAGTTGTTTCACTTCCAGCAAACATGTTTGTTTTCAAAGAGCTTGAAATGCCATTTTGTGAATATGAGAAGATAAAAATGGTCCTTCCATTCGAGGCTGAGCCACTTTTACCTTTTTCAAGCGAAACAAGCGCAATTGACTTTATAAAAGCGCCAGGAACAAGCTCTGGACCATGCAAAGTGATGGTCTGCGCCACTGAGAACCATATTTTAAGCGGTGTTGCAGGCGCTTTAAGCAAAGCAAAAATCAAACCTGATAATTTTGTAATTGACATGGTAACGCTGGTCGACCTTTGTCGACAGGCAGAAAATCGTCTTCCAAACGATCCAAACTACGCAATCATAAGTATTTCAGAAAAATGGACCAAGATTGGTTTTGTCGATCAAGGACTGCTCAGATTTGTTAAAAACATTCAGTTTGGATCTAGTGACATAATTTTTAAAGTCAGTCAAATGGCCGAAATTGATTATGAACAGGCAAAGGCAATGGTCCAAACCGACATCGAATATTCTCAAGCGGATCCAAAACAAAATATTTATAAATGCATAGATTTGACACTGACAGAGCTTGTAAAAAAAATTAAATTTTCAATCCAGTCCTTTAATTCAAAGGCCGAAAATCCGCTAGATCTTGAAAAGATAATCTTATTTGAGGAAAAAATACCCATTCCTGGGCTCTTAAGTCTGTGTCAGCAAAAATTAAATATCACCTGCCAACGATTTTCGGTTGAAAGCTTGGTCAATCAACCAAACATTGAGAATCGAGCCTGCTACAAAGCTGCAAATCTTTATTGGAATCTATCATCGGTAGCCGATTCAACTTTAAGTCAAGAACTTGAGCTGTTTAATTTAGGACAAAAAGTCTTTTCAAACCAGTCTAAGGAAACATTGAAATATCAAATTTTTTGCAGTTTCATTATTTTGACCTCTATTTTCTTATATATCTTCATTGCCAGCAGCCTTAGATCTCGATCTTTGCTTGAGTCGATAAGCAATATTGAGCGCAATATTGCAAAAAAAATATCAACAAACCTAATCGCCAAAGGCACTGTTCTTCCAAAACGAATAAATCAGAAAAAAATGATCGATGACGCCCACAAATATTTCGATGAACTCGATGGTTCCTGGAAACTACATGGAAATCAGGACTTGAAGCCAATTGAAATTTTACTTGATTTGACAAGACTCCTAGATAAAAACAAGTTTGATGTTGAAATCAAAGGTTTTAAAGTTTTCTATGAGGACTATAAAAAAATATTAAATTTCAATGGAAGCTTGAAAACAGACACAGGGAAAGGCAGTTTCAAAAATCTTGTCGAATCATTGTCGAAGTGGAAAAAAATTTCAAACCTAAAAGTTAAAGAAGAGCGCGTTGCTGATTTAATTAACTTTTCAGCAGAAGCAACATTGGAGATTTAAAGTGAATCCAATTGATAATCTTTTTGAAAAAATAGAAACAGCAACAGTAGAATCTTTAAAAAAAGTACTTATCATCATCTGCTCAATTGTGTTTTTCCTCGCATTTATAGGCCTTTACAGAGTTCGATACAATCAATATTCAATGATAGAAGCGGTAAACAAGGCCATT
>CAYTZU010000006.1:0-18981 GCA_964442725.1 uncultured Pseudomonadota bacterium | reverse complement strand
GAGGGGGTTTTGGGTCAGGATCTGGTTAAAGCTGGGGTTTTAGCACCAAAAGGACAGAATTTTTGGTCGCCATTTTCCGGCAGAGTACTCTTTCCCATTAAAGACAACGATGGAAAGGTTGTGGGTTTTGGCGGTCGAATAATTTCTCCAACTGATACTCGTCCAAAATATTACAACTCCAAAGAAACTGAAATTTTCCATAAAGGCTCGATTTTATTTGGTTTTGACATCGCTCGTCATTGGATGAGGAAAAGTGAGATTGGCTTTCTTGTGGAAGGCTATATTGATTGCGTATTGATGCATCAGTACGGCTTTTGCGAGACTTTTGCAACGCTTGGAACGGCCTTTACGCTCAATCAGATGAAAATGATTTCAAGATCGCTGAAAACACTCTTTGTTGTCTATGACGCCGATCGGGCTGGCGAACAGGCTGTTTTGAGTTTGGCAAAGAAGTGTTGGGACGTTGAAATCGACTTAAAGGTGATAATTCTTCCAACAGGGCATGATCCGGCTTCTTTTTTGAGTTCTGGTGGCAACCTTAAGGAGCTTATGGAGCAGGCTTTGGGAATTTTTGAGTTTTTTGTTAAGCGAACTGGAGAGCGGTTTGTAGGCGCTTCGGTGTGCAAAAAGCTTGCCATGGTGCGTGATGTCATCCAAGCTACTAGCCAATTGACAGATTTAGTAAAAAGAGATTTATTGTTGCTTGAGGCCTCGCGTATTTTTCAGATTCCATTTTCCTCTTTGAAAAAAGAGCTTGCTGGAAAAATAATTCCAGTTAAAAAAGAGGAAGCTGCTGTTTTAGGCGATGGTTTGAGTGATATTGTCAGTCAGCTTTTTTTTATATTTTTGTGTGCAAAAAAAGAAGGGTTTGATGGTTTTATCCTCGATAATGCTGTCCTGGCTGCGTTAACTGAAAATATGAAACTTGTTATGGCTTTTTTTGAGCAAAAAGAACAAGGTGATAGTTGGCAAAGCACCAATTTTGATGATTTATTGAATATTTTAGATGAAGATTCTCGCAATTGGCTTTTAACCGGTATGCTTAGGGCGGAGCAAAATATTGACGGTGGGTTGTTTGCCAAATTAACCCAGGAGTTCAAGAAGAGAAATTTGAAGAGATTTATATTAAATACAAGACAAAAGGTTGCTGGTGGTAGTTTGAGTGACAGCTTTGATCAGTCTCATGTTTTGAAAGAAATTTGCGGGTTGAGCAAGAAAATAAGGTCGGGAGACAGTTGATGAAGTCTTTCTTAAAGAAAAAAGCTAAGCCAAAAAAGGTTGTGGTTTCTGGTAAGTCTAAAAAGTTTAGCAATCAAGCAAGCAAAGTTGTCAAAAAAGGCTCTAGTAAAAAGATTGTAGAAAAAGGCAAAATGAATAAAAAGACTGTTGTTCAGGCTAAACCTAAATTAAAGGTCGTAGGAAAAAAGACGCAAGCAGCTCAAGTCAAAGGCGTTATTAAAGGGTTTTCTAAAAAACCTAAGGTTGTTGTAAAGGCTAAACCGAAAGCGATTGTTGAAAAAGCTGTTTTTAAGAAACCTTTGCCAAGCAATAAATCAAAATTACCAGTTTCTATAAAAAAGACACCGGTTTTTGTCGATAAAAAAGCTCCTGAAAAAGTATTAAAAGCAAAGCCTTTAGAAAAAGAAACCAAGTCTGTGGCCAAGCCAAATAAATCAGTTTCAAAGTCTGCTCAGGTCGTTGAGACAAGTGTCGTTACCAATAAAAAAAAGGCTAATTTCAGGTCTGGTGAAGGTGCTTCAAGACGTTCATCATAAATAGTTTTGCGAGGAGATCGCCTTTTAAATTCATCGAAGAAAGCAAGTGATTTGGAGCTTGTTTTGCCAGAGGATTCAAAGCTCAAGCCTGTTCAAAAATTTCTTGAGGCGCTCATTGATAAGGGCCATTCAGAGGGTGGTTTATCAATTGAAGAAATTGCAAATTTTGGAAATAAATATCAATTGAAGGATGAAAGTCTTGATGAGTTAATCAAAATTATTGAAAGCGAAGGCATTGTCATGATCAATGCTCCTGACATTGCTGAACAGGAAGATGATTTTGAAGATTCAATGGTTGACGATGACTCCGCTTTTAAATTTGCAAAGGTTGATCAAGGTGGATTTGATGATGGAGACTTGAGCGACAGTTCAATTGAGGGCGATGAGCTCAGCAAAGAAAAAGAGCTTGAGCATATTCGAGAGTTGACTGAATCAAGTCAACTTAATGATCCGGTTAAACTTTTTTTAAAGGAAATTGGCAAAATCCCGCTTTTGAATAAGGAAACTGAAAAGGTTATTGCTGACAAAATTGCAAAAGCCAAAAAAGACTCAATTGACTCGATCTCAAAGTTCCCGTTTGTGACCAAGGAATTGTCTGGGATGATTGAGCGAGTTGAACGGGATCCGATGGTTTTAAAGGATTTTATACAGTTTTCTGATTTTGATGAGGACAATTCACCTCGTATTGGTGCAGAAAAGGACAAAATTTTAGTTGTTCTTCATCAAATTCGAGATGTCATCGGCAATGAAGAAAAGATTTATCATTCTTACCGCGGAAAGCTCGACAATGAAGCCAACAAGAAAAAGATGCTCAAAGAGGTTGAAGAAAACCGAAATGAGGTCGTAAAACTGGCTAGGTTGATAAGGTTTTCCAACCGTCAAATAAGAAAATACTTCAAACGTATTGAAAAATTCCTAGTCAAAATTAGCGAGCGAGAGACTGAGCTCAAGCAGGCTCAGGAAAAAATAGATTTTTATGGAAAATTAAAAAATAAAACAAACGATGTCTTTGAGCAGATCGAAGCTCACAGTAAGACGGTTAGAACAAACCAAAAATTAATCAAAAAAGTTGAAAGTGAGGCTGGCCTTGCCAAGGACAAAATCACTGAACTCTATAAAAAACTTACTGATGCTCAACAAAGAGATAAAGAGGCAAAGGACGATTTAGCCTGCGCAAATATGCGTCTTGTGGTCAATATTGCCAAAAAATACATAAATCGTGGACTCCACTTCCTTGACTTAATTCAAGAGGGCAACATTGGTCTTCTCAAAGCTGTTGAAAAGTTTGAGTTTGAGCGAGGTTTTAAATTTTCAACTTATGCGACATGGTGGATCCGCCAAGCAATAACGCGTGCAATTGCCGATCAATCAAGAACGATTCGAGTTCCTGTGCACATGGTTGAAACACTCAATAAGATCAACAAAATAACTCGAGCCCACATTCAAGAAAATGGTCGAGAGCCGTCATACACTGAGCTTTCAAAGGAACTAGGCCTTGAAGAAAAAAAGGTTCGAAACATTATAAAAATATCAAAAGAACCAATTTCTTTGGAAACTCCGTTTGGCGATGGAGAAGATACTTGTTTGAAGGATTTCCTCGAAGATTCGGGTGTTGCAACACCTGTTGAAAATGTTGTCAATGATGACTTAAAAGAACGAGTTAGAGAGGTTCTAAAAACGCTTACTCCACGAGAGGAAAAGGTTCTCAAGATGCGTTTTGGAATTGACGTTGCCTCCGAGCACACGCTTGAAGAGGTGGGCAAGGACTTTGCAGTCACTCGTGAGCGAATCAGACAAATTGAGGTAAAAGCTCTCAAAAAATTGAGACATCCCTCAAGAAGCCAGAAACTGCAGGCCTTTTTTGAAAAAGACATCGATGTTTCTCTTGAAGATCTCGAAGACGAAGAGGTCGATTGAGACTGATTTATGATGGTGCTTTGAAATGAAGGTTGTGCATTTAATATCAAATCTTGAAATTGGAGGAGCTCAGCGGGTGCGCCTTGAGCTCCTTCGAAAATTCTTTGAGATGGGGTGTAAGCCAGAAAATCATGTTCTTGCCTATTTTCAAGATGGGCCAATGCGAAAAAAGTTTGAAAACATCGGAGTGAGAACCAAGCAGTTGGTTGGTGGCGTTTTTAGATTTAGTCCTTTGATGATTTTCTCGATAAAACGGTTGATTGAAGAAGAAAAACCTGATGTTGTACATTCTCAGCTTTGGAGCACCAATTTTTGTGCAAAAATAGCCTGTAGAAGTGCAAAAATCCCATTGATCTGCGATCTCCATTGCATGCCAAATGTCCAAGGATTTTTTAAAAATGTTTTGGACAGAATTATTCCATTCAAAGCCTCTCGATATGTGGCTGTTTCTCAAGGCATTGGAAAAGCTTTTAAGTTCCTGGGAGCAAAAAGCTGTTTATCTGATGGTTTAAAGCCTAATCTTGGCGCAATTTCTGTTATTCAAAATGGTGTTGACTCGACAAAATTCAGATTTTCATTTGCTGATCGAGATTTTTTAAGAAAAGAATTATCGATAGATAAAAATAGCTTTGTAATTGGAGCCGTTGGGCGAATTGAGGCAGTTAAAAGTTTTGATATTCTGATTCGAGCGTTTAAGCGATTTTATGACATTGTTAAAAGCCAAAACCAGCCAAGGGATGTCAAGTTGGTAATTGTTGGATATGGTAATCAAGAGGACTCAATGCGCCAACTTGTTACCAATCTTGGGTTGAAGCGAAATGTTATTTTTCGCTCGACAACTCATGGGATGTATAAATTTTATTCAACATTCGATTGTCTGGCCATAACGTCGCGCTCTGAAGGGCTTTCCATAGCAATGCTTGAAGCCCTATTTTCTGGGCTTGAAATTGTTACCACCGGTGACAAAAATTGTGAGCACGAGATTATAAAAGATGGTTTAAATGGCTATGTTTTTAACTACGGCGATGAAACGGCTTTGGTGGAAATATTCCTAGAGCTTTTGGGCAAATTTAACCCAGACTTTTTGCAGCGGCCATCCCTGATCGATGCTCATTTTGACATTGGTCGTGTGGCAAGTCAGTACAGAAATTTATATCGAGAGGTTATTGAGGCTCAAGCGCAGTGAATTTTTACAAATTGATTATCAGCTATGATGGGACAGATTTTTGTGGTTGGCAGTCTCAAAAGATTGGTCAAACAGTTCAAACATGTATGAAAAACGCCTTCAGACATGTTTTCGACAAAGAATGTTTTCTCTTCGCCGCCTCTCGAACTGACACCGGTGTTCATGCGCAAGGACAAGTTTCAAGGCTCAGGACAGAGATTTCCATGGAGCCAGAAAAACTTAAGAACATTTTCAATAATTCGCTGCCTTGCTCGATTAGAATTGAGACATTGGAGCGAGCTGATCAGTTTTTTAGTCCGCATGAAAACATCGATTACAAAATTTATCAGTATCGGATTTTTACCCAAAAACCTAATCCAATTGAGGCAAGGTTTGGATGGTGGCCTCCAGCTTTTGAAAGGGTTAATTGGTCAAATTTTGAGGAAAATTTGAGTGTTTTTGTTGGTGAGCATAATTTTTCTGCTTTTGCTAGAATTGAGCCCGAGGAAAAAAAACAGGTCGTCAGGACTGTTGAAAGCATTTCAATTTCGCACAAAGATCCCGCGGCCTTTGTAATCGAGATCAGAGCGCATTCATTTTTGCGCTATCAAATAAGACGAATGATTGGGGCTGCTTTTGATGCTGCCAGAAAAAGGGTCTATGATAAAAGTATTCTTGAGTACAGCTTGCAAACTGGAATAAATTTACCTTCGCAGATAAGCTTTAACGCTCCACCACAAGGCCTTTGTTTAAAGAAAATAGTTTATAAAAACTAGATTTTCTTAGGCTATTTTTTGGGATAAAAAATGTTCCAGACATGTTCTTTTAGTCGATCGTTTATCTCTTTTTTTGCTTATGCTTTGTTTTTTTATAGTTTTTTTAAACTTGGAAGTTTTCCATTTTTATTATTTTTAGGGGCTAACTTTGCATTGGTTTTGGCTGAGTGGTCCTCATTTGTAAATATTCTTTCGATCTTTGGATTATTGAGCAGTCTTGTTATTGCTGGTTCTATGGCGCTCCTGGGCTACTATTTTTATATATTTGGAATGTCTTGTCCGGTATTGGCGTTATATCCATTTTTTATGCCGTTTGCATTTGATTTGACAACTTTTATTGTAGATCAGGGTTATTTAAAAATTAGCTCTGGCAGCAATACTGATGACAAAATTACCGCCGTGGGCCTTGCTTTTGGATTAATTTTCCTAAATGCCGCAAATTGGTATATTTTAAAAAACTTTAATCCAACAGTAATCATGAATTTCCCATCGACAAATTTTGGAATTTTTGGATTTTCAGTTTTGACCGGTGCCACCATTTTGCTTGGAAAATTGCTTGTTAGAAAAATCAAAGGACATTATCTCTTTCAAGAAGCGCAATGTTCGATCTTGGGTTTTGGCGGATTTGTTGACAGATTTGCACCGTATTTATTTTTCTCATATTTCATCGCGCTCATCAGTTATGGACGCAGCTTTTTGCCACAATTCATCGCAAAATTGTTTGTTTAAATTAAAAAGTTAAAAATTTTAATTTAAGGAAATGCTTGAAAATAAAGGATTGTAAAGGATTAATCTTGGCCAACATTTGTGAAAAATAATTAATTTTCTGCAAGGCCAAAAGCGTGATTTATAAAGGCAGAATTCAATCTATTCTGGCTCTGATTTTTCTGAATTTTTATGTTTTGGATGCAAAGCTTGATAGTTTCAAAAGCAGGCTTTTGCTCTCACACGCAGCGCTTGAACTGTGCAAAAAAAAGTTTGAAAAGAGCGATGGATTTTTAGCAGAAACATTGGTCAAAACACCCGATGGTTACAGACCAATTAAGGAGCTTGCGGTCGGCGACCTTGTCATAAGTTATGATTTTGACGGCAAACCGATCCAAAGCAAAATAATCGATGTGCAGAGTAAAACTGTAAAAAGTTTTGCGCGTCTAAATTTTGGACAAAACAGTCTTTGTGCTGCGGTTGGGCAGAGGTTTTTTCTGCCGGAAAAAGAGCGATGGATAAAGGCGAAAAACATTGCGCTCTCCAGCAGAGTATTTGCCAAATCGGACGAAGTGGTCTGTGCGCAGACAATTGAGCTGTGCCAAGAGGAGTGCACGCTTTATGCCATAAGCCTGGAAAAACACCACAATTTCTGCGTCACAAAAGACGACATTTTGGTCCACAACATCGCGCCTGCTTTTGGCATTGGAGTAACGTTTGCAATTGAAGGCGGAAAAATAATTATTACTGGAATAAGCATAAGTATTGGGATAATTGGTTTTTGGCTTGGATGTCGAGAGAAAAAAAAAGAACAGCCATATTTTTATTATAATTCTGAACTTAAACCAGCAGTTGATGTTCCTAGTGGCAATGTTGTATCGCGAATTATCCAAAAACTGCCGCCAATGGCTTTGTATACGACGCCACAACCGCAGAATGAAAGGAGATCAGCTCTAGATCCTATTTCCAAGATACAGGAAAAAAGGATGCCCTCAATTCCACAAACTCAAACAAAAGCTGGTGGTTTAGAAATGGTTCAGGCTGCCAATGTGAATAATGAATCGCCTAAGCCAAAACCAGTATCTGTCACTGCGAGCGAGGAAGCTCCAGAAATTAAGGAAGTTTCAGAAATTAAAACAGATTCTGTGTCTTTGGCAGAAGATTGCCAATCTACAATCAATCCAGAAGTACAAAAACGGCTTAATGAGCAGACAGCTTTTTTCAAAAAAGCTGGTCAAATGAGCAAGAAAAAAAAATACCATGGCTCTCGCGATGACAGAGGTAGCGGAACAGGACCAAACAAAAATAATGAAGATGATCCTAATAATGAAGGACGAAATCTCCTTATAAAAGCTGCCACTGCAAAAGAGTGTGCAAATAAAAATAAAAACCAGCGCGGTAGTTATAGCAGAGACTCAAATAATCAAAAAAGAAATGATAACCATGAAAGAAAGAGTCGTAATACTGTCAGAGCTGCAAATATGTACGAATGGTTTGATAAGCATCCGGCTGGCCAGAAATATGGAAATAAATTTGAAAAGGTCCATGGCACAATAAGAGGTGAGTGGAGAGCAAGAGAAAAATTTAGTCCTCATCCAGATGTTACAATCGAAAAAGGTGATGTAATTTATTTGGATAGAGGACATAATGGAGACCATTTTGAGTGGCTTGGGCAAAAAGGTAGGAAATTACTTCAAAAAGGTTCTTTAAATTTAGATCTAACTTTAAATGAATATAAATCAAATATAGCTGTCAAACAAAATCGAACTGTTGAAAGGTAGGATTGACTATGGACACAATTGGTGTTCGCGCATTTGAAAAGCATTGGATTGATTTCAAAGAAAGATTGATCGGCGTTGCAGCTGGTAAGTTTTGTAGTATTGCTTGTTGCAAAGGTTTTTCAAGATTAATAAATGACCCAGAATCTCCAGTTTATTATGTTCCTGAAACTCGACATTTTTTCCTTGTACGTACACCTGTAGGATATCAATCAAAACACAGTGCTTCTCGCGGTTTTACAATTTTTAACTGTCCGATTTGTGGGTTTAAGTTTGAACCAAATTTAAACCCAACTTGGCATAAGACAATAGAAAAAAAATTCAAAATTGAGGATTTTGGGGATCCCAAGCAATTTGCAAAAATAGATAAAAAGTATTTGACAGAAGATTGGTGGTTAAAACAGAAGCATAAATTTAAAAAAAATAATGACTCTCTCCTTGAGCGGTTTAGAAAACAAATGTGTGACATGTTCAAGGGTCAAAAACTACATGATTTGGTCGCTTGGGAAGCAGAAAAGGCTAAAAATTTGGATGGAGCTTGTTGTACACGCCTGTACGAAGTAATGAATGACCTTGGCGATTGCCCGATTTATCCAGATAAAAAGTGCTCAGACTATCCGTTAGAATATTTTCCAGAAAGAAGATTATTTCGAATAATAAACACACCATCAAGCTATTTATTGCATAAAATGTATTGCAAGGAAAAATTAAAATATCGAAAATTATTTTATGACATTTTTTACTGCCCAATGTGTGGAGCAAAATTGCCAAAAAGTCTTACCGGTGAGTGGTTTGATCAAATTTCTAAGAAGTTCGGAGTCCAAAGCATTTTAAATAAACGTGAAATGGCCAAAGTCCCTGAAAAATATTTGACCGACGAGTGGTGGAAAGAATTGGGCCTTTGACAATTGCCCAGTATTAGCCGATTACTTATGTTTTAACGCTTAGTTTTTTGAGTAGATTAATGGCACTTCTATTTTCAACTTTTGACTGAAGACCAGTAATTCTATTTATTGCTCGTTGTCCGGCAGGACCATAGTTGAGTCTTTGGTCCTGATCAAATAATTCGAAATCTAATTCAGATCTTTCTTTAAGCTTTTGTTCTAGAATTTTTGAGAAATCCTCATTATTTCTGATGTAGTTAATTGTTCCATTTAAATTTTGAAAGAAAATTGTGATTAAAAATAAAAAATGCCGCAATAATGAATTCATTTTTAATTTCTCTCAAGGAATAAATTGAAGATGAGAAGGTTTCTTGCTCAAAAAAATTTAATTTTAGTCTCTATCATTTTGCCAGTCTTTTAAAATTATAAAGTTGGTTAGAGCTATTAATTGTAAATGTCAGTACATGATTGATATGAAAATGGCTTCAAATTCGCCGTATCCTATTCCATTTTTAAAATCATGATCAAGTTTATAAATTTGAAAAATTGCGTATTTAAGGGTTTCTAAACTTAGCTTTTTGAAATATTGGGAATCTACGGTTTTGCCTAAGCTTTTTAAGAATAATGGGTTTGGATTTGGATTATTTTTTACAAAACAGGCTTTGAAAAAACAGTTTGTCCAAAAACTTACCCAAAATTGTGTTGGCAACTCTGTTTTTTCTTTGTCCCATAGGTCAAAGAAAGCCTTCCATTTGCCAGAAAATAATAGCCCGGGCAGCTGAAAGAACTTGTTATCCGTGGCGATGAGGTCATCGATATAGCCTTCTGTTTTTTCAATTAGTGCGATGCTTGAGAGTTGAAAATAATTTGAAAGCTCAATGGCGTTATCAAAGCAAACTGGTTTTTTGGTGTTTGAAAACGCATTTTTTAATTTTTCCATTCGTGCTTGTGTTAAATTACAACCAATCAAGTTAAGGAATTCTGAAAGTATCGAATAATTTATCGTTTTTGGAGTTTTTATAACGAGAGAATCGAAGCTTTTGATTGCAAAATTTATCTGTTCAAATTTTTGCTCTGAACAAAAAAAAGCGATGTGATTTTCTGTTGCCACTGGGATGCTTTCAATTTTGGTCACTTCGCCCAACCAGGAAATGTTTTTTGCAGAAATCCAGCTGTGATTTGAAAGTGTTTGAGGCTCCTCTTCTTGACTGGCTAGAAATTGGAACTTAATTTTATGTGATTTTATTACGAGTTTCCGCCATTCCCAGAATAGATTTGGTTGGAAATTTGGCCCGACAAAAACAATACACCGCTGATTTTTTTTAAAAAAATCGGCTTCCAATGTTTTCTCTATTCCTTTGACAATGTCTAAATCAGGCATTTTTAACAAAAAACTGCTTTTTTTAAAGTTTAATCATTTTTTACAGAGCCTATCGTTTTAATTGGTTTTAGGCCAATTTGTATAAATTAATTCTATTTGAAAATATTTTTATTGTTTTGCCTGTCGAGAAGGGGGTCTTTTCCTGACAAAGTAGTAAGTCTTTAAACATTGGGCTAGTCTTAAGGTCATGAGATTTTTGCTTTTTTATTAATTTACAACCGATTAATTGCTCAGCAAAGGGATTTTCAGTCATGTGCGACTATCAAACTTGTTATTCTGGCCAGTATCAAGCCAATATTATTTTTCAGGATACCGACCTCGTTTTAGATCAAGAGGATCTTGATGAAACAGCTGAAGACTTTATTAAACTTCCAGGCAGTCATGATGAAGCGCAAGCTTAATGATTTGGGCCTTTATTGCTTGGGTTTGGAAAGTGAGAATGGTTTCAGGTTATTATAACGACATCAAAAGATCTTAGTGTCTTTGTATTAGATATTGATTTTTTGTTTTTATAAAATATACTGTTTGCCATGGATATTATTTTGAGCGCTCAAACTTGATTTGTATTTTGTTTTTAGCCGTTTTTGGAAAGTAGAGGAGTTTTTTGATGGTTACAATTAAGCCGCTTTTCGATCGTGTTTTGGTTAAAAGATTGGAAAATGAAAATAAGACTTCCGGTGGGATAATAATTCCTGAAACTGCACAAGAAAAAACGCAGACTGGCTCGGTTGTTTCTTTTGGTGGTGGAAGATTGTTGGCCGACGGCACTGTCCGACCGCTTCAAGTAAAGCAGGGCGACAAGATCATTTTTGGGAAATATTCTGGCACCGAATTTAAGCATGAAGGCGCTGAATATTTGATTTTGAAAGAAGAAGAGATTCTTGGAATTTTGGAATAAGTCAGTTTTGATGCGAATTTTGGAGTGAAGGAACAATGGCAAAGACAATAATTTTCGGTGAAAAAGCCAGAGAAAAAATTTTAAAAGGTGTTCAAACCCTAGCCGATGCTGTAAAGGTAACTCTTGGACCAAAGGGCAGAAACGTTGCGCTTGAAAAATCCTTTGGATCTCCAGTCATTACAAAGGATGGAGTGACTGTTGCAAAAGAAATCGAGCTTAAAGATAAGTTTGAAAATATGGGTGCGCAGATGGTGCGTGAAGTTGCGTCAAAAACGGCCGATATCGCCGGTGATGGAACAACGACAGCAACCGTTTTGGCTATGTCGATTTACAAGGAAGGCATAAAGCACACAACGGCCGGAACCAGCCCAATGGAGATTAAAAAAGGTATCGAAAAGGCAGTTGCCGTTGTCGTTGAAGAGCTCAAAAGTATGGCAAAACCGGTTTCCGGAAAAGGTGAAATTGAGCAGGTTGCTACAATTTCTGCTAACTCAGACAAGGACATTGGGCTTTTGATTGCCGATGCCATGGAAAAGGTTGGCAAAAATGGAGTAATTACTGTCGAAGAGGCAAAAGGCATTCAAAATGAGTTGGAAGTTGTTGAAGGAATGCAGTTTGACCGCGGATATTTATCTCCATACTTCATCACAAATCCTGAAAAAATGGAGGCTGTGTTGGATGACTGCCTTGTTTTAACAACGGACAAAAAAGTTAGCTCCATGAAGGATCTTCTGCCAGTTCTTGAACAGGTGGCCAAGCAGGGCAGAGCTCTTTTGATAATAGCCGAAGATGTCGATGGTGAGGCCCTTGCAACGATGGTGGTCAATAAAATTCGTGGATCGCTTCAAGTGGCAGCAGTCAAAGCGCCTGGTTTTGGTGACCGACGAAAAGAGATGCTTCAAGATATTGCAACAGTAGTCGGTGGAAAATTCCTTTCCGAAGACTTAGGATTTAAACTTGAAAACATTTCAATTTCCGACCTTGGACTTGCTTCAAAGGTTAAAATTACAAAGGATGCCTGCACCATAATTGATGGTCGCGGAGAACAGTCTCAAATCGATGCGCGTGTCAAACAGATTAAGCAGGCAATTTCAAATTCGACCTCTGACTACGACAAGGAAAAACTCCAAGAGAGACTTGCAAAACTTTCTGGTGGAATCGGTTTGATCAAAGTCGGCGCTCCAACAGAGAGTGAAGTCAAAGAGAAAAAAGATCGAGTTGATGATGCTTTAAACGCTACTCGAGCTGCTGTTGAAGAAGGAATTGTTCCAGGCGGTGGAGTTGCGCTTCTACGTTCTCAAAAGGCACTTGATAAACTCAATTTAGAAGGTGGAGAATTGGCTGGACTTAAAATCGTTAAACGCGCATTGGAGGAGCCAATTCGAGTGATTGCTGAAAACGCTGGTTTTGAGCCTTCCGTCGTCGTTGAGCGCGTAAGACAGATGCAGGGCGCTATGGGTTTTGATGCAAAAAATGAGGAATTCTTAGATTTAATTAAAGCTGGAGTTGTTGATCCAGCCAAAGTTACAAGAATTGCCCTCCAAAATGCGGCCTCTATTGCAAGTCTGCTTTTGACTACCGAAGCGATGGCCTGTGAAGTTGTTGAGGACAAGAAGGATTCAACGCCTTCTATGGGTGGCATGAACGCAATGGGCGGCATGGGCGGAATGTATTAAGTTTGATTTTTAATTCTTTTTTAGATTAAAAGAGGGCTTGTTTAACTGATCTTACACAAGCCCTCTTTTGTTTTGTACATTTTTTGCAGCTTTTTATGAAATTCTTCGAATTTTACTGCCGGTAACGAAATTGTACGCATCAGAAATTTTGCCACCAAGCCATGATGATTCGGTTACTCCTTTTTTTGCATGGGTTGATGCTGTGGCTTTGTCATCTTTGTTTGCTATGGCTTTGGCTATTTCATTTAAATTTAATTGGCGTTCATTTTCTGGCAAGGGGCTCCATCCATAATATTCGTATATCATCCTGACCACTTCAATGCTATTTTTAAAGTTGCTAGGATTTGTCTTTATGGCCTCAGCTATAAGATCTTTATTTGAGCCAACGGTATTTCTCAAGGCATTTAAATATTGAGTCATTATCCCAGGCGTTTTAGCTTCTTGTTCCAATAACTCTTCTTCAACTGCTTCCAGACCGTTTTGTTTTAAGTACTCTTTGCCGTCTTTACCCAATCTTAGATCTGAGGAAAAGCCTTGTCTGAGTAAAAATAGCTCTAGTTGGTCCTTTGTATAGTTTTGAGTGAGTGCATTTTCAGCTTCTATCTTTTCTTGTTTCCTTTCTTCGCCTGAAAGATATTTTGCAAGCAAAACGCCACCTGTTACAGCAGCTCCTCCCAAAAACAAGGCTCCGCCTCCAGCTGCAGCTCCAATAATTATATTGCGAGTGGTTGCAGACATTTGTGCATTAGTTTGTTGTGCTGCGATCTGTTTTGCAGCAGCCTCAGCGGCAGCATCGGCAGCGGCCTCAGCAGCGGCCTGTTGTGCGGCTAGATCGGCAGCGGCCTTTGCAGCGGCCTCAGCAGCGGCCTGTTGTGCGGCTAGATCGGCAGCGGCTTTTGCAGCGGCATCAGCAGCAGCTCTTGCAGCAGCCTCAGCGGCAGCTTTTGCGGCAGCATCTGTGGCATTGGCAGCTAAAATTGCTTGGTCCAAAGCGGCCCTGGCAATTGAAACGGCATTTGTCGCGGCCGTTAAAGCTGTGTTTGCAAGAGTCAAAGCAGTTTGAGCAGCAGTAATTGAATTTGCTGCGCTTAAAGCACTTTGAGTAGCAGTACTTAAAGCAGTATTGGCTGAATTCAAGGCGGCGTCAAGACTGATTTTTACCGAAGTTGATGTACTTGCGACAAGGTTGTTATAGTTTGTTAAAGCCGTATTATAAGCAGTTTGCGCACTGGTCAAATTTTGCTTAGCTATGTTTAAGCTGTTTTGAAGCGATGTGGTGTCAACAGGATAACCATAAGAAGCACTTAGTTTGGCTGCATCTAGAGCGGATTGGGCTTCATTTAAAGCTTTTTGAGCATTTTCGAGATCTGTTTTTGCGTCTTGCATAGTTTTTTGTGAAGCACTTGTGGATAACAGATCGGCTTGGTATTTAGCCAAGTTTGCTTTGGCGAGGTCTATAGCCTGTTGTGCCGCAATTTTAGCGGCATTTGCCTGATTTAGGGCTATTTGAGCGGCCTGAAGTTCGTCGGCTCGAATTTTGGCGGTTTTTTGTGCTTCCACAAGAGTTGCATTTGCCTGATCGAGAGTGGCCTGAGCTTCTGCAATGGTTAAAGCGTCGATTTCATAAGTGAAAAAGTTTGATGCAGCGATCAAAAGTAATGCTTTATTAATTACCCCTATATTCATAATTGCAGCGCTTTATCGAAAAAAGTATTGGAATACATTTAATAATTCAAGCATATATTTTCTAATTGATTATTAGCAATATTTTCAATAAGAAAATGCATTTTGATTGCTAGCTTTGGATATTGTTTTTTCTTTTGCAGTCTTTGAATCAATAACTGTGAAAAATAATTGGTCATTAGAATAGCTGATGGCTAGATAATACTTTGTTTAGCATAGTTTTTGATTTATTCATTGTTGAAATAGTTTTATATCATCTTTTAATTCGAGGTTTTAAACCAACAATTAAATTATTTTCAAAAAAATTCAAAAAACTGTGTTAATTTTATTCGAAATTGAATTGGTAATTTTTAGTCAACATGCTTAAATAATCAGCCAATTTGTAGAGCCAACGAAGATATTAATGATTTGGCATTGAAAAAAGGCGACTATATGTACATTAATGAAGAATCTTTAAATGAGCCTGAGGATTTTTCGGGCAGTGGTAGGAGCGCAGAAAAAAGTGTTCTAAATACTGATGGGACAATAAATAAAAAAAGAACAAAAAACGCCATTGTTCAGGGTCGGTCATTGCACTTCATTGGAGGCCCAACTAAGTACGATAAAAGTGTGTACTTGAGCTTGAAAAAATCGCCTGATGTGTGTTGCCAGGAAATGTTGAGACTTGCAAATGATAAAGAATGCCCTTTTCGGCATGTTAACTCTGTCAGAGCTTTTTATCTTGATGGCTTGCCTGAGGGTTATTTTAAAAGTGAAAACCAAGTTGATGTTAGTTTTCAAATATCGCACTGCATATTTTGTGGCAAAAGGTTCCCGGTCGACCTTTTTGATTACAGATGTGAGATCTTGAGTCGGGAGTTTGGTCTGGAAATGGAAACGGAGGATGGATATCGCAATCCACTGGTTCCATCAGAATTTTTAACCGATGCTTGGTGGATTGCTAGAAAAAATTATTCTGATTTTCCAACAAAAAATGAAAGTTGGTTGGATGGTCAAGTTGATGGAGTTTGCGATGAGGATGATAAGCAAGATTTAGGCGATTTTTGTTGTCCAGCTTTCAAAATTTCAGTTGATAAAAAGTGTGATCGATGTCCGGGAAACATTTGCTCAGAATATCCAATTATTTATGAACCAGAAAAACGCCGATATCGCTTAACAAACATTCCACCGCGATATTTAAGGGATAGTTATTATAAGCGTCAGCCTCGTAGAGCACTTTTCGTCAATATTTTTCATTGTCCCAGATGTGGTGCAAAACTGCCGAAAAGCCTCGCCTCTCGATGGTACACAGAAATCAATGAAAAGTATGGAGTTTTTAATATTTTAAGCCGTCATCAGATGGCTAAAGTCCCTGAAAAATATTTAACCGATGCTTGGTGGAAAGAGTTAGACCTTTGAATTTATAAAAAATATTTATCAAAAAAGCTTGAAATAACGGACTAGTTACAAACTAAGATTTGTCCGAAATTTTAAGAAATTATTGTAATATTTTTGGTGCTTAACAATGAATTTGCCATTTAAAAAACAAGTTTTTCTCTGTTTATTATTTTCTATAATTCCTTCTTTTGCGGCCAAAGATGTTGATTTGAAAAGTAAAATTCTGGTCTCTCAGGCGGCTTTAAATCTGTGTAAAAAGTTTGATAAGGCCGAAGGATTCCTAGCAGGAACACTGGTCAAAACCATTGATGGCTACAGGCCAATTGAGAGTCTCGCGCTAGGAGAGCGTGTCATCAGTTACGATTTGGACGGGAAAGAATGCCAGGCAACAATTGTTCAAATTCACAAGAAAATGGTCAAAAGCTTTGTTGTTCTTCAGATCGGTGAAAAGGCCGTTCATGTGGGGCCGGATCAGAAATTTTTCTTGCCAGAAAAGGGCGATTGGATCAAGGCTAAAAACATTGCGCTTTCAAACAGATTTTTAATTAAAAGTGACCAAGTTTCAAGCGCTTTGGAAATCAAACTAAAGGACGAAACAGTTGATGTTTACAGCATAAGTTTGGATGAGCATCATAATTTTTGTGTCACTCAAGATGATATCTTGGTCCACAATAAAATGCATAAAAATGGATCTGGGCATCATCATAATCATACGGTACATAATTCTCATTCAAATCATTCTGTCAGTCACAATAACCATCCAGAACGAAATACAGCCAAAGTTGGAAACATGCATGATTGGCTCAAGAATCATCAAACGGGTCAAGCTGTTAGTGGTAATTTTGAAAAACATCCCCATAAAAATGATGCTTGGCGAGCAAAAGACAAAATAAAGGTTGATGGTGAAAAAAGACTAGATAAAGGTGATTATATAAAGCTTGATCGGCAGCATCAGAATCACTTCGAACATTTCGATAAAGGAGACAACAGAAAGGGTGTTTTAAATTTAGATTTGAAGCAAAATGCGGAAAAAACAGCGCGTGCAAAGGGTAAGGATAATGAATGAATCGGTAATGAAATTTTGCTGCAAAGAGTTTGAAAAATTGTTGAATGATCCAGAATCTCCTCTTGCTTATGTTGGAAAGACTAGATCATTTAGGATTCGATGTTTTCCTTTTGCTTACTATGGAAAAAATTTGGACAATGATGGCTCATACAAAATAAAATATTGCCCTAAATGTGGAAATAAACTACCAAAAAATCTTGAGGCAAGTTGGCGAAGAATTATCAAAAAAGAGTGCGGGCTTGATTATCCCTTTGACAAGGTTCAAGAAAACACAATTCCAAAGGAATTTTTAACTGAGCAATGGTGGATAAATCGATCATATGGGAAAAATATATGGCCAAAAAATAAAATTAAAAAACCATCTTTATCGCCGGATTGTTGTTTTAGAACCAATTTAATTATCAATGATTTGGGAGATTGCCCCGATTTTCCAACACAAAACTGTACTGAATATCCGATGATTTACGATCATAAAACGCGAACTTTTTCAATTATAAATACACCGCTTGGGTATTTATTGCACAAAATTTATGAAAAAGAAGGGCGGTCATACAGGAAACTACGATATCAAGTGCTTTATTGCTTAGAATGCGGTGCAAAGTTGCCAAAAAGCCTTGCCAGTGAATGGTTTGATCAAGTTTCAAAAAAGTTTGGAGTGCAAAGCATTTTAAATAAGCGTGAAATGGCCAAAGTCCCTGAAAAATATTTAACCAATGCTTGGTGGAAGGAGTTGGGACTTTAAAAATCCGGGAAAATTAGGGAAAATAGGTGCTTGTTTGTCCGTGGAATTTGCCTGATATGAAAATGCCGTGAAAAAACTTTATTTAAAAAAGCTAATAATTTGTTTTTTAGTTTTTGGCAAATCTTCAAATTTATTGAGTGAAAAAGTTCAAATTCCTTTGATAACAGGGTTTTTAGAAATAACAAAAGAGAAATTTCAAAAAGTTCATGATAATTTTTCTGATAAAAACAATGAAAGATTTGCTGACATGGATGATTGGTTTGAAAACCATCCAATTGGTCAGAAATACAAAGATAAGTTTGAAAAAGTTCCAGGTTCGCTAAAAGATGAATGGCGTGCAAAGGAAACATTTAGCCCAAATCCAGATGTTACAATTGATAAAGGGGACATAATTTGCCTGGCAAAAGACCCAGCTGATGATGACTATGATCCTTATCCATGGTTTTCGCTGTGCCCTGGAAATTGGAAACATTGGTTGGATATGGTTTTCGGGGGCTTGTTATTTTACTTTTTCTTTAGGGTTATCTGTGCCTTAGGTGTATGGTAAGTTTTATAAATTAAAATTTTTCCTCAGACAAAATCTAAGCGTTTTTTGAGCCCACGGTATCCGAAAAACGCGGCGGCAAGTGTTAAAATTAAGAGTGCGCAAATACTTATCCAATATGGAATATACTCTTTTGGTCCAAGAATTGCCGATCGGAAGGCCTCCGTTGCAAAGGTGTAGGGGCTTAGAAGGCACAATGCGGCAAGCACTGGCGAAACTTTGTAATAAACCACTTTGAGCGAAAATAAATAACATCCAAAAAACCAGATTGGAAACAGAATTCTTGTGGCTGTACTGCGTATTTGGCTCATAGTTTTATTTCTCTGAGCGATGAAAATCGTAAACCATCCAAAAAATAGGCTTGTGGCAAGCATTGCTAAAATTAGAAGAGGGTAATTTATGCTCATTAAATCAAACTGTTTGAAGAGCATTATTTTCATAAGCGGAAAGATGATAATTGTCGAAATTAAGCCTGTTAAAGCATAAAAAACGACTTTCTCAAAAATTATCATCAAATTCGATCCCGGAAGTGTCAGAAGATAAGAAATATATTTTATGCCATCGATGTCTGAGACAATTTCAAAAATATTTGAATGGATTTCAAAGCTAAAAAC
>CAYTZU010000005.1:14756-20187 GCA_964442725.1 uncultured Pseudomonadota bacterium | reverse complement strand
CTGGAGGTTCTTTTGTGCTTTTTCCAGAGCACTTTCCAATAGTTTCTCGCTTAAGAACCGATGGAGAATTGTCTTTCAAAAATGAAAATGGGTCAATTGGCTCAATTAAAGTGCCAGGCGGCATGCTTTTCATGGGGAATGATAATTCTGTGACAATAATAATTTGGAACAATTAAAATTGACGATTTCTGCCAAGTTGATAGTATTTGGAAGCTTGGACTGTCTTTGTTTTAGCGCTATTTCCTATTCAATTGCCAACTTTGGAGCTTGGGTTTTTCTATGTTTGAACGTTTCACTCAAACCATCTGGGGATCTTTTAGTAAGGACGAGTTGAAAAAGTTTTTTGGGTTAGCCCTTGCCGGTTTTTTCCTAATTGGCGCACAGTGGCCGGCAAAACTCCTCAAGGATAGTTTGCTTGTAAGCATCATGGGTGCCGAATATCAGCCCAACCTGAAAGTGTTATCGATTTTTATCTGCTTTCCAATAACGATTCTTTATACAATTTTAATCGAGTATTTCAGAAGGGAAAAAATCATCTACATAATTGCCGGAACCTACTCAATCCTGGGAATAGTTCTAGCTGCAATGCTAAAAATGTGGTCAGCTGGTGGAATTGGACACATTAAATTTTTAGCAACGGCTTTTTATCTGTTTTCAGACAGCTTGACTGCTATAACAATCCCAACTTTTTGGTCCTTTGTAAACGACGTTACAAATCCAGAAGAGGCTAAACGAGGATACGGAATTATTGTATTTTTTGCTCAGCTTGGAGGTCTTATTTTTACCATTTTGGCAAAATATATTCCCTCCTTGATTGGATATTTCATCAAAGGACAAGGCGTTGAGAGCTTTGAAGACTCAACCCCACTTATAACATTGATGACCGTTTTGCCTTTGCTTTTATATTGGTTTTCGATTTGGAAAACGGTACATGTTGTAAAACAAAGCTCGTTGGTTGGATACACCGCTAAAAATGACCCAGACAAAAAAACTCATTCAAAGTTAGACAAATTTTCACTTTCAAGTTTTCTCAATGGTCTTTTAATGCTTGCGTCAACACCTTACGTAACCGGAATCTTCATGGTTACAGCCTTTTATGAAATTATAAATTCTTTGATGTCATATTCGCTTTTATGTTCAATAGGGCATTTTTTTACTACTAAAGCTGCTGTCAATGATTTCATGTTCGATTATGGTATTTGGGTTCAAATTGTCGCAGTGTTATTTTCTTTACAAGGAACATCATGGTTTCAAAGGAAAATTGGAGTACGCGGATGCTTAATCGGTTTTCCATTGTTCCTTCTAGCAATTTTAATAACTATAATGTATTCGCCGAGTGTTTATTTGGTGGCCATTGCAATAGCTCTTGGCAAGGGGCTCCACTACGCACTTAATAAGCCTGTGCGTGAAATATTGTACATTCCAACCTCAACAGATATAAAATATAGGGCTAAAGCCTGGATCGAAGTTTTTGGAATGAGAGGTGCAAAAACAGTTGGTTCTGCACTCAGTAAGGCTTCACAAAAAATCCCAAGCCTTTTGGGAATTTCATTTGTGCTTATTTCTATTATTTGGTTGGGAGTGGCAAAAGCATTAGGAGACAAGTATCACTCGAGCGTTGCAAATAAAGAAAAGATTAGTTAGTTAGTTGTTTTTTCAAATTAATTTTCATTAGTTGACCAACTGTTGGAGTTTGGCTTGGTCTTAATGGTTTTTCCGAGGGGATTTTGACACAATGTTTACGTTTCTTAACTCTATTTTTGAATCAATTTCAACATTATTGGGTTCCATTTTTGGAGCAAATTCATTAATCGGAAAAACTTTAATTAGTCCGATTTTGGCTTTGACAGCAAATTTAAGCACAACTCAGATCGATATCGCACTTGTCGTCTTTGGATCCTGCTTTCTGCCATTTCTATGGCTGATCGCCAATACCTCTATTTTTAAGAGGTTTTATGGTGAATTTAATAAGTATGAATTGCGCAAATTTATAATTTTAGCCATTGCCTTTGGATTAATTGTCGGGCCCTACTGGGCGATGAGACCGCTTAAAGATGGTCTTTTTGCTGAGTTGGTTGGCGTTAATTATACACTTAAAGCCAAGATCCTTTCGGTTATATTTTTCTCATTTGTAATGTTCATTTTCAGCAACATTGTTGATTACTTCAAGAAGCACCATTTATTCCTGCTTGTTTGCGGCTTTTATTCATGTGTATTTTTAGGCATAGCCTTTTTGGATTGGTTACATTTGCCTGAAATTACAGCTTTTCCATTTAACTTAATTCCTGGACGAGCAATTGGTTGGATGTATTATTTAGCCGTTGAAAGTCTTGGTGGAATTTTGGTTGCAGCGGTTTTCTGGGCCTTTGTTGTCAGCACAACGACAACTTCTTTGGCAAAAAAAGGTTTCCCAATCATATCAATTGGTGGGCAATTTGGATGTCTTGTATTTACAACATTGGAAAAAATGTTTGTTCAAAAACTTGGCCATCCAGCAACGATTGCAGCAACAACCGTTCCATTGCTCATTCTGCCGCTTATAATCAACTTGTTAATTATGATAACTCCTAAGGAATTGATGGTTTGCGATCAAGGACATGGCGCTGACAGCACTGGAAGCAAAAAATCAAAACCTAGCATGTTTGAAGGTCTAAAATTGATCGTAACCAAGCCATATTTGCTCGGTGTTGCTGTTGTTTCGACAATTTATGAATTGGTTGGAACACTTGTTGATTTCCAATTTAAAGTTGCTGCAAACGCTGTTTATTCTAAAGAAGTTTTGACAAGTTATTATGCAAGCTTTGGACAGGCAATATCGGTTATTGCGGTGATTTTCACAGTTCTTGGAACAAGCTTCTTTGTAAGAAGATTTGGTGTAAGAGTTTGCTTGTTTGGATATCCAACCGTGATCGCCCTTTCAATAATCTCCATCATGATTAAACCTCAATTGGGTATTTTCTTCTTTGCAATGGTTGCAATCAAAGCATTCAGCTATGCCCTCAATAGCCCAATTAAAGAAATTTTGTATTTGCCAACTAGCAAAGATGTAAAATACAAGGCCAAAGGCTTTATCGATGGATTGGGTGGAAAAATTTCCAAGGCTGCTGGAGCTGGAACTGCTGAAGCAATTCGTATGATTTCTGGCGGTTCGATGGTTGCACTCTTGAATTTTGGTGGAATGGTTTCTCTGGGAATCGTTGGATTCTGGATGGCTGTTGCCTACGTTCTTGGCAATAAATATCACTCACTGATAAAGAAAAAAGAGATTATTGAATAATTTTATAGACGTTTAATTGTTTTTCATTGGGGGAAGTGAGGCGAATTAGCCGCTTCCCTCAATTCTTTTGAAAATTAGGGATTTGCAAAATGCTAAATTTGATTGAGTTTGCCCTATCATTGAAAGCGGCTTTTGCAAATTTTGGGCACAAAATTTCAGTCTTTCTTATTAATCCAACAATATTTAGAATTTGTGCAATTGATAAAATGAAAATCGATCTAGCCATAAGCTTTTTTGCAATTTCCTTGATTCCAGTTTTAGCAATCCTTGCAAATTGTCGATGGGAATTTGGCCGCAAAATATTTCATAAAATGTACGGCGAGATTGATGGGCAAGAGCTCAGGAAATTTATGATTTTGGCCTTTGCCTATGGTCTGATAATTGGCTCTTATTGGACTGTCAGTGCACTTAAAGATGGATACTTTAATCAAAAGGTCGGAATCGACTTTATGCCTAAGGTTAAGGTAATTTCAGTGATAATGCTTTTCTTTTCGATGTTAATCTTTGGCAAAATCGTAGATTGTTTTAAGAAACATCAGCTTTTTTTTGTGATCTGTTCATTTTACTTTTGCATGTTTTCGTCAATTGCCTTAATCGATTGGATAAATTTGCCAGAATTTTTAATTTTCCCGTTTAATTTAATTCCTGGACGGATGATTGGTTGGATTTATTACTTGACGGTTGAAAGCATGACTGGAATTTTGATTGCTGCGGTTTTTTGGGCTTTTGTTGTCAGCACTACAACGGTTAACTTGGCAAGACAGGGTTTCCCATTCATAATCATGGGGGGTCAAATCGGTGGGGTTCTCGGAACAACTTTTGTTAAAAATTTTGTACATAAAATCGGGCATCCTATGACGATTTTCTTAACAACATTTCCACTCATTTTACTTCCTTTTGTCATTGAGTATTTGGTTGTAACAACGCCGAAAAATTTAATGGTCTGCGACCTTGGAAAGGATGCCGATGCAGTTTCGAAAAACACAGAAGGCGTTTTTGGTGGAATAATGTTGATTTTAACCAGACCATATTTGATCGGAATAGCCATTGTTTCAACTATTTTTGAGATCATTTCAACAATTACTGATTTTCAATTCAAAAAACTCGTAGCCTGCCAATATTCCAAAGAAATGATGAGTTGCTACGTTGCAAGTTTTGGACAGGCAATTTGCATAGTTTCACTATTATTCTCACTATTTGGAACAAGTTTTTTTGTTAGACGACTAGGAGTAAGATTTTGCCTGCTTGGTTACCCACTAATCATTGGTTTGTGTATAATTTCGATCATGACAAGGCCGGAACTGGCTTCATTTTTTATAGTTCTTGTAATAATTAAAGCCTTTAACTATGCGCTTAATAGTCCAGTAAAAGAACTTTTATACTTGCCGACAAGCAAGGATATTAAATATAAGGCCAAGGGTTTTATCGATGGACTTGCCAATAAATCATTTAGAGCTGTTGGGGGACTTTCAGCCGATATAATTCGCGCAATGACTGGCGGCTCAAATGAAGCATTGCTCTACGTTGGAGGCATTTTTTCTTTGGGTGTAGTCGGTTTCTGGATTGTAACAGCGATATTTTTAGGTAAAAAATATCATTCCCTTGTTAAAAACAAAGAAATTATCAATTAAAGCCCCAACTCTTTCCACCAAGCATTGGTTAAATATTTTTCAGGGACTTTGGCCATTTCACTCTTATTTAAAATGCTTTGAACTCCAAACTTTTTTGAAACTTGATCAAACCATTCACTGGCAAGGCTTTTTGGCAACTTTGTTCCACAGCGAGGACAATAAAAGATGTTGCAAAAAAGTTCTCTGCGCGGTTGTCTTCTCCAATATTTGTCTTTGACATATCTTGGCGGAATGTTTGTCAGTCGATATCGCCGCTTTTCCGGTTCATAGATAATGGGAAAATATGAGCAACTATTTCCCTGGCATTCACTACACCATCCTTCAACCCAAATTTTAAAACGATAGCAACAAAAATCACCTAAATCCGTAGCTTTTTCTTTTTCCTCTTGCTCTATGGTTTCTTTTATTAGTTTTTCAATCTCTTCATTCTTTTCACCATCGGTTAGATCTTCATCGGCCAAAATTTTTTCTTTATCTTCTTGGAATTCAGTCTTATTTTCTTTTGGAAAATCAGAATAATTTT
>CAYTZU010000005.1:0-14746 GCA_964442725.1 uncultured Pseudomonadota bacterium | reverse complement strand
AAAAAATTCGCCACCATCATGCAATCAATCATAAAAATCAGAATAATTTTGCCTTGAAATCCACCACTCGTCTGTTAAAAACTCCTTTGGAATTGCGGGATTTGTTGTATATCCATCCTCCATATACAACGGCAATCCAAACTCTCTTTCTAAGATTATTTTTTGATAATCATACAATTCAGCAGGAAATTGTTTCCCACATAAAGGGCAATACCCGATTGAATATCCTGTCGAGCCACCAAATCGCTTTCGATAGTATCCTTCAGGAACCGTTCCAAAACTAAAAGATCGTGAGTCCTTCCAATATTTGTAAAGATTTTCAACGTCATTTGTTAGCCGAAGAGCATCTTGACAACAAATTGCTTTTGTATGTTTATCGCTCATCATTGGCTTTTTATTTTTAAAATTTTCTACCTTTGGCTCGCTCTGTTTTTTCATGATTTATGGTTCCATCTGTTCTGATAACTGCTTTATGTTTACTTGTAGCCTCTGCTCCATCAAAAACTTCAATTTCCATATAGGATTCTTTATCAATATAAAAATGATCTCCTTTTTTGAGGCCTAATTCTTTAATTTTTTCAGTCACTTTGTAAACCGGTTGCTCATTGTTGATAATATGAGTTTTCTCAATTTTGCCATATAATTTTGCGCCAAGAGGGGTTTCATTGAGGAGTTGTTTCATATTCCACGCTTTTGGGCCGACAAGGAGTACCATGTCCTCAATTTTTGGCTGTACTATTTCCCGACCAGGCCAAATATTTGGCACAATTGGCTCTGGGATTGGGAGAGCGCAACCAATTCCACTGTAAGGAAGACCCACATCAATCGGATTGTCCATTATTGTTGGGATTGCTGGTTCTGGAATTGGCTTTGCACAGCCAATTCCGTTGTCTTTATCTTTTTCTGGGATAGGTTTTGCACATCCAATACCCTTATCTTTGGGCTCTTCGACCGGTATTTGGCGAGTTTGATACTGCTGCTCCTCTCGATTATTCCTGTTCCATCCAAAAACTTTAAATAAAAGCCCGCCTACACCAATCCCTATGAAAGCGCCGGCTAATTCTATTCCTTCGCTTACAAATAAAAATGTGAGTCCAATGCCAACGGCAGGCGCGATGTTGTGGACCAAAATATCATCCTTGGTGACGCAGAAATTGTGGTGTTTTTCAAGGCTTATGGCATAAAGTGTGCACTCTTCCTGGCACAGCTCAATTGTCTGCGCACAGACCACTTCGTCCGATTTGGCAAATACTCTGCTGGAGAGCGCAATGTTTTTCGCCTTTATCCATCGCTCTTTTTCCGGCAGAAAAAACCTCTGCCCAACCGCAGCACAAAGACTGTTTTGTCCAAAATTTAGACGCGCAAAACTTTTTACAGTTTTTCTCTGCACATCGATTATTTTGCTTTGTGTCTGTTTGCCGTCAAAATCATAGCTTATGACAATGTCGCCGACCGCAAGCTCCTCAATTGGTCTGTAACCATCAGGTGTTTTAACCAATGTTCCTGCTAAAAATCCGTCGCTCTTTTCAAACTTTTTTTTGCACAGTTCAAGTGCTGCGTGTGATAGCAAAAGCCTGCTTTTAAAGTTATCAAGCTTTGCATCCACAACATAAAAATTTAACAAAATCAGAGCTAGGATATATTGAATTTTGCCTTTATAAATCATGCTTTTGGCCTTGCAGGAAATTATTATTTTTCACAAATAGTTGGCCAAGATTAACTCTTCGTAATCCTTTATTTTCAATACTTTTTTAAAATTAAAAAAATCAAGTTTCCAAAATTTTCAAAAACTTTGGATTAAACATAGACTTTGGTTTAACTTTAAAATAATTCTTATTCCAATTGCTTTTTGGAGAAAAATTAATGCAAAAAAAAATTATTTTAACCGGCGATCGACCATCAGGAAAACTGCATCTGGGACACTTTTGCGGATCTCTGAAAAACAGAATTAAACTTCAAGACGAATATGATCAATTTATTATAGTTGCCGATGTGCAAGCGTTATCGGCAAATTTTGGAAATCCAGAACAAATGCGCTCAAACATTGTTGAAATTGTTCTCGATTATTTAGCTGTTGGAATTGATCCAGAAAAAACAACGATCTTTTTGCAATCAATGATCCCAGAAATTGCAGAATTAACTGTTTTTTTCATGAATTTGGTCACAGTTGCACGACTTGAACGAAATCCAACTGTCAAAGAGGAATTACGTAACAAAGGCCTTGATAGTAACACTGTTGGTTTTTTCTCTCATCCGATAAGCCAGGCAGCCGACATTACAATTTTTGATGCAAATTTGGTTCCAGTCGGGCAAGATCAGGCGCCATTACTCGAACAAACTTGCGAAATCGTCGACAAATTTAATCGAATTTATGGGCAAACATTAGTCAGGCCGGAAATTATGATTCCAGAGACAGGCGGACGACTCCCAGGAATTGATGGAAATGCAAAGATGAGCAAGTCTTTAGGAAATGCTATTTATCTATCCGATGAACCCGGAGTGCTAAAAGAAAAGGTCATGAGGATGTACACCGACCCAAACCACATAAACGTTCAAGATCCTGGAAAAATAGAAGGCAACGTTGTTTTTAACTTTTTGGATGTCTTCAGTCCAAACAAAATTATGGTCGAAGATCTCAAGGCTCACTATCAACAGGGTGGTCTTGGCGACGTAAAGGTCAAAACCATCCTTTTTGACACACTTGAAGAAATAATTGCACCAATTCGCCAAAGACGAAAGGTCTTTGAGGCTGATAAAGCCCAAATTTTTGAAATATTAAAAATAGGAACAAAAAAAGCTAGAACTAAAGCTGCTCTGACAATGGAACGAATAAAAAGAGCAATGGGAATAGACTTTTTCAGTTAAAAATAAAAAAGATAGAGGAGTCCTAAAAATAAAACTCCTCTATCTTTTTAGAAAAATTTTAAAAAACTCAATTTTTAAGTCTTTTTGTCGCAAGGAAGCAGCGTTTCAACTTTTAATTCATTAAAAACAGCATCGGATTTCTGGTGTTTTGGAATTATAAAGTGAAAATTGCTTCCAATGGCATCCTTTAAAGTCTGACATTGTTGTTTTAGATCTTTTATCTCAGCTTTTAAATCTTCCTTGCTTCGTGTTTCTTCATTTTCCCCAGAAACCTTATCTGATTTGCTAAGGCTAGTCATCGAAATGACCTTTGCTTTTAACCAGACGGATCCCCAATCACCAAAGCCCCATCCCAATCCCCAAACTATGGAAATTACCAATGGGCTGATAAATGTGCTTGTAAGGAGATCCGATATTCGGCTACTTCCACCTACTGAATCACCATTATCAATTGAGGATTTTTCATTAATTTTTTGATCAAATTTTTCAATGGCTTGAGAATAAACAAGTTTTCTATTTTTAAGATCAGCAGAGCTAAAATCTATAACTTTTTGCGAAATCGATGAAAAAATAGCATTTTTTTCAAGTTCCTCATCGGCTAACAATTTTTGCTTGTAGGCAATCATTTGAGCCGCAATTCTTCTTTGTTCAGCCTTGTGAATTAATTTTTCTGCTCGTTCAATTCCCTCTATTAATCCGTCTATTCGGCCTCTTTGATAAGCGCTATCAATGGACGTTTTGTCCTCATTTAAAGGCTGACTAACTTTTTCAATTTCAATTTTATTGTGCTTTGAATTTTTATCAGAACCGGTTTTTAGCTTTAAAACCAAAGCTGTTGATTCCTTATCGGTTAAACTTTTTTGTTTTAATGATTTTTTATTTATAGAAGTTTGAGACTTTTCTGAAGATTCATTTTTTTCAGAAAATTTGAACTTTGAACTTTCCCGAAAGGGATCACTTGCCGATGGAGGTTCTTCGATTGGTGAAAACTCCACCGATGACTCACTGGCACCTAAAGGTTCCTTGGTTTGACTCATAACAAACTTCACTCCAAATTCAATTGTTAAAAGTATTGGAATTTACCAACACAACTTTGCTGTTAAAAATCTTTAACAAATCTTACTCGAAAATTCAAATGGTTCCAGCCTGGTTAGAAAGCTCCATTTTCCCTCTTCAAGCAGATAGAAAAGATTGTAATGCGGCAGCCTCGATTTTTCAATTACTAAATTTCATTGCATGTATTTTGATAAAAAGAGCCCATCAAAAAACTCAAACTTTTTGCAGTTTTTAGCCTAAAAAACAACTTTTTTCAATTTTTAGACAGTTTGAGAACTAACTTTTTCCCGCACTGCAGAATTGATCCATTCTTCCAGTTAACAACGGCCCTAAAATCAGTAATTATCAAATCATCAAGCTTTACTGCTCCGGCCTCTACAAGTCTTTTGGCCTCAGAAGAGCTCATATTTTTATCGACAGCCTTGATCAAATCAACGATCCAGCAAGAGTTTTCTAAATCTACTTTCATCTCTTTTGCCAAAGAAAAATCCTTGTCTTGAAAGATGGCTTGAAAGCTTTCCTGGGCCGCTTTTGCCTCATTTGAGCTCCAAAACTTTGAAACAATGGTCATTGCCATCTCTTTTTTCAAATTCATTGGATGAGCCAAACCTTGCTCAATTTCTGCCTTCATTTGAGCAATTTCATTTTCAGTTTTTCCGCCCAAAAGTAGCCAATATCTCCACATCAACTCATCGGAGATCGACATAAGCTTTGCGTAGGCTGAATCGGCTTTTTCAAAAAGCCCAATGTAATTATTAAGACTCTTAGACATTTTTTGCTTGCCATCAAGCCCCTCTAAAATCGGCATCGTCAAGATCACCTGGGGCTTTTGGCCAAACTGCTCTTGTAGTTGTCGCCCCATCATTAAATTAAAGGTCTGATCAGTTCCCCCCAGCTCAACATCAGCTTGCAAAAATACCGAATCATAACCCTGAAGAATTGGATACAAAAGCTCGTGAAATCCGATACTTTCCTTTTTTTCAAGACGATTTGCAAAATCCTCTCTGGCCAAAAGTTGGGCAAGCGTTGTTTTTGCCATAATTTTAATCGCTTGAGAAAGATCCAAATTGCCTAGCCAATGTGAGTTATAAACCACTTTTGTCTTATTTTTATCAAGAATTTTGCCTAACTGACTCAAATAAGTTTTAGCATTCTCCTCAATTTCTTCGGTTTCGAGCGGCTTTCTAGTTTGAGATTTACCTGTAGGATCGCCAATTCTTGCTGTAAAGTCGCCGATCAGAAAGTATATTTCGTGACCCAATTCTTGAAATTGTCGCAATTTTTCAAAAATTACGACGTGCCCAAGGTGCAAATCTGGCGCTGTTGGATCGGCCCCTAGTTTAATTTTTAAAGGTCGATCCTCTTTTAATTTTGATTCAAGTTCGGCAAGAGGCGTGACCTGCGCTGTGCCAGAAACTATTATTTCCAAAGCTTTTTTTATATCTTTATTCATTTAAAATTAACTCTCTTTGATTACCTTTGCTAAGCCTTTATCGAGTTTATTTTATAATAAAGCATAGGTCAAAATTGACTTTGAGCTGAATTTAAAGCACAATTCCATCCATTGTCGAGCCCAAAAATGTAATAAAAATATTTAACCATGCAAACTTTAAACAAACTAAAATCACAAATTATTTTCAATTTACAAATTTACTTAATTTTCTTGGTTTTTCATCTTTGAGAAGTGGAATACTTGAAATTGATTGCCAATTTACAAAACTAGGTAATCTGCTTAATTCATCGATTTGTGCATCAGGAGAAGATCGCGTAATAATCAAAGAAGGTGGTTGCGTAAAGGTTATCTCATGCACACTAAAATTTTTCGGTCCTAATGCGTTAACTTGTCAAAATGGTGGACAAGTAATTTTTGTAAATTGTATTTTATACATGAAGGATTTCCGTTCGATTCCCTGTGCAACTGATCAAAATAGTTCTGTAACATTTCAAAATTGCATACTTATGTTTGGGATCGATGACGTTGAACATACCTTTGAATCGGAAGATTTATTAAAATATGCTAATTTCGTTGAAGAAAATCACATTTACAACCAAATATTTGATTGTGGTCGTTGTTCAGCCACAGAACAATTATGTGGTTGCTCACACGCTTATTTCACCTTTAAAAATTTAAATAACACAATTTTCAAATCTCCAACAATAACCTGCGATGGGGAGACTTTAATTTTAAATTTAGATAGATTTATTGAATCTTCAAGGAAATATGTATCCAAAGAATGTTGTGTCGAACCAGAGGATCCTGAAATTATAGAAATTTTACGAAACCAGATAAGCTCCTTTGAGAACAGAAGCATAATGTAACATTTTCACTGATTTTAAAACAAAGTTCTTCAATATTTTAGCCATAGTTTTTTAGAATTCGCTCAAAACTTGTAACTAACAGGATTTTATCCTTTAGGAGTAACGATTTTGAGCTTGAAAAATGATTCAATAAAACAAACATCTTTACATAAACACTCTGATGACTTTGAAAACGGATCTTATTGGTGGATTATTGGCTGCATTGTAGGCCTTGTTGCAGCCACATTTTTAACCTATTGGCCAACGCTCAATTATCCATTCCAATTTGATGATTTAATGAACATTACAAAAAATTTTTCGATAAGAACTGCCTTCCAAAAGCCCTTAGGTTTTTTTGATTTGATTTATGAATTTTTGCGAAGTGCTCGATGGATTGGGGAAATGTCGAACAAACTTAATTTTAAAGTTGGGCATTTTCAACCTTGGTCTTACAGATTTATCAACGTTTTAATCCACACAATTACAGGAATTATCCTCTTTGGGATAAGTTTAAAAATTTGTAGCCATCAAGATGAAAAATCATTTTTACATCGTTGGAGAAATGTAATTCCATTTTTAACTGCGGCTCTATTTCTGCTTCATCCAGTTCAAGGACAAACGGTTAATTATTCAATTCAAGCAAGGCTTGAAGGCCTGGCATCAATGTTTAGTCTGGCAACAATTTTTGTCCTTATGCATTGGATGAGCGCTAAAACAAGAGTCTACTCATTTATATTCTTCATTTTAGGTTGTTTTTTAGGTCTTATTTCCTGTGGAACAAAAGAGGTTGTCGTTGTCATCCCAATTTTAGCCTTAGTTATTGACTGGTTTTTCTTCGCAAAAATGGACTGGCAAAGCTTGAAAAAAAGAATCTTGGGGCATCTGTTTTTTTCAGCAATCATTGTTGGAATGATCAGCTTTTATCTGGGAAAAGATTTTGTAAAAGATGCAGTTCTTTTGCAAAGTGTTTCTAAAAACAATCGCGGCAACATCATTTCATTGGGCAAATTCAATAGAATTGAGGCTTTTGAATATTTAATTTCTGAGTTCAGGGTCATAATTCATTATATTTTGATCTTTTTTATGCCGCAAATAATCAGTGTTGAATATGACTTAAAACTGGTGGATAAATTCTTCTCCTTCGATGTAATTTTTCCTCTTTCAATCCTCATTGTTTTAGCCGCCATTTGTCTTTACTTTCTGATAAAAAAAACGAACTTGGAAATTTGTTTTTCACTAATTTGGTTCATGGTCTGCCTAAGCCCTCGATGCACAATTATTCCATGCGCGGAGTTGATCTGTGACTACAAAACATATTTAGCCTCATGCGGAATATTTTTCTTGATCGCTTTTGCTATTGCCAAGGGCTTGGATTACATTTATTCAAACCTAGAAATGCTTCTGCGCCAGAATAAAAGTTTGGGTGCTAGCCTATTATTTCTTGCAAGTATAATTCCTTTGAGTTTAGCGACTAGAAATAGGAATTTGGTTTGGAGCAACAGTGAACTTTTTTGGCATGACATCGTAAAAAAAGCTCCAAACAAGGCTCGAGCCAACAATAATTATGCCGTTGCCTTGTGCGAAAGCGGTAAATTTCATGAGGCAATTGTTTATCTAAAAAAAGCAATCGAACTTGATCGACTTTACTGCGATCCACTAAGCAATTTGGCCGTGGCCTATTCGATGATCGGCCAACCAGAAAAAGGAATCGAAGCCCTCAAGGGAGCCATTGAAATTTTGCCTGAATACCCAGAAGCACACAATAATCTTGGAGTTTTGCTACTCGGCTGCGGAAAGCTTGATGAGGCGGAAGCGTCATTAACCAAAGCCATTGAATTGCGGCCACACTACGGAAAAGCCTACTTAAATTTAGGCCGAATTTACGCAAAAAAGGGAGAAGATGAAAAAAGTTGGAGTTTATTCAAAAAAGCAACAGAAACCGACCTTGACACAATTGAAGGATTTGGAGCCCTTGGTTTTGAAAGTTTGAGACTAGGCAAATACAAGGAAGCTGCTGATGCACTTGAAAAAGCCGTTAAATTGGGCGCAAATTCATCATCAGTAATTATGAACTTGGCGGGAGCCTACTGCAACTCTGGACAGGAAGAAAAGGGCGAAAATTTGTATCAACAACTGATTCAGATAGATCCAAATAATCAAACAGTTCGATACAATCTTGCACTCTGCAAAAAACAAAAAGGCGATACACAAACCGCGTTGGACCTTTTAAGTTCACTGAAATTTGATGAAGCTTGTCCAGATCGATGCATCTCACTTTTGGCCGAATGCATAGAACAAAAAGATGGCCTTGAAAGAGCAAAATCCACACTTTGTGAATTTGAAAATAAAGATATCTGCCAAAAACATAAAAAGGCAGCTAAAAATGAGCTTGTTAGAATAAAATTCCAGGAAAAATTGGCTAAAAACAATGGTGTTTTGAGTGGCAAGGACCTTCAAGAGGCCTTTGGCATTCAAAATGATGAAGCTAACTCTCAACAGTCATAAAAAAAGCAAAAAAGAAGGCCGGGTGAAAATTTGCCCGGCCTGTCTTGTCAAAATTCCTTAGTCAATAATTCGCTTAAATTAAGGCCTTATTGTGTGCAAAAACTTTGATAAAAGTTTTTTATGTTCTTTTCCAAATGCGACAACTAAACAAATTTGTCCATCGGCCTGTCGACTTGCATCTTGAACTACACCCAATCCAAATTTATCGTGTCGAACAAGTGTTCCTTTCCTAAAAGTTCGAGTTTTTGTTGCTGGATGGATCTCTTTTTTTAACTGATTGTCCTCTTTGTCCTTTTGTTGAATCTTTGCTGGAATGAAACTTGAATAAGTCGTCTGACTCATGAAGGCTCCTGAGTTTGATGGTGAACTTTCGTTTGAAAGCCAATCACCTATAACCTTTCCCGTAAAACCTGGATCTTGGCAGTAGACAGTCTGTATCAATTCCTGTCCAACATTGTCCAGAAATCTTGATTGTTGACAGGTAATTCTCTTGCCGTAATGATTCCTGTTTGACACAAGGCTTAAAATAAGCCGCTTTTTAGCTCTTGTTATTCCAACATAAAATAATCGACGCTCCTCCTGAATTTGTAAAACATTTCCATCAGAAGATTTATATGGAATTATCCCGTCCTCTACTCCTGGAATGATTACATTTTCAAATTCAAGACCCTTGGCCGAATGCAAAGTCATTATCAAAACTGGCGAAGTTTCACTTTCATCATTGTTTTCCTGAACAAGCGAAACCTCGAGGAGAAAATCATTTAAATTGGCCTCTTTTTTATCAAAATCTGATGAATTTACTTGATCAGCCACTTTGGCCTCAAATCGCTTTGCTGCGTTGACAAGTTCATTGACGTTTTCAATTCTTTGTTCAACATCGCTTGGCAAATACTCACCATCCAAAATTCCTTTGTAATCAACTCGATTTATCAATCGCTCAAGGGTTGTTGACGGCAAAGATTGCGCACCCAGGCCCTCAAAAACAGTTTTTAATTTATCAATGCTTTCAATTTGATTTTTGCTAATTTTAAATGCTTTCTGCTCACAAACTTTGCCAAGAGCCACCAAAATATCCCGCTGATCCTCTTTTTCCATAAAGCCAAAAAGATTATGCAAGAAGGTATCACCTATGCCTTGCACAAAGAAATCAACAATTCTGGAAAAGCTTTGTTTATCGGCATGATTTGCACAAAACCGCATTAATGCTAAGCAATCGCGGATTTCTTTGCGTTCATAGAACTTGACCGAACCAACGATTTTGTAAGAAACACCCTCCTCAATCATTTTTTCTTCCAAAATTCTGGATTGACTGTGTGCGCGAATTAGGACTGCAAGTTGCGCATTTTTAACCTTTTTTAAAAGCTGTTTTGCTGTTTTTGCTATCAGTTCGGCCTCTTTGTATTCATCATAGGCGGTGACAAGAAGAATACAGTCAGAAGCCACTTTGTCTGACCAAAGGTTTTTCTCGATCCTGCCCTCATTTTCAGAGATAACCTTATTGGCCAGCTTTAAAATTGGCTGAACGGAGCGATAATTTTGCTCAAGTTTGAAAATCTTTGTGCCATTGAAAAATGAGGCAAAACTTTCCATATTTCCAGCCTGAGCCCCTCTCCATGAATAAATCGACTGGTCCTGATCACCAACAGCAAAAACCGTCTCAATTTTTAAATTTCGGCGTCCATCAAGGGCTATCTTTTGAATCAATTTGTGTTGAATTGAGTTGGTGTCCTGATACTCGTCGATCAAAATATGCCCGATTTTGCTTTGAATATGCTCAGCAAATTCAGGCCGATCTTCCAGACAATTTAAAACATTTAAAATCAAGTCATCAAAATCAAATGCGCAGTTTTTCTCCTTTTCGATTTCATATTTTTCTATTAGATCAGTGACAAGATAATCATTTTTAAAAATTGTGAGCCGATCTTGGCTATTTTTGTATCTTGAAATCAAGCCAACTGCTTTTCTAGCGTTAATTTTATTGTCTACGCCGTAATCCTTAATTATTCTCGAAACCAAGCTAATTTGATCGTGCTCATCAATGATTGAAAAATTAGCAGGAAAAAAGTTAGGGTTTGAGCGCATCAAATAAAGACAAAACGAATGAAACGTACCTATGAAGGGATACCTTTTTTGATTTTCGAGTGCAGCGTAAAGCCGCTCCTTCATCTCTCCAGCCGTTTTGTTTGTAAAAGTTATCGAAATTATGTTTTCTGGCCGCTTGCCCAACTCATTAACTAAATAATGAATTCTGCTGGTAATTACGCGTGTTTTGCCCGAACCTGCCCCAGCTACAACCAATGAAACCCTTGAGTCGGTTAAAACTGCAGCCCTTTGATCCTCATTTAGTTGTTTATACATAGATTTTTAAAATTATCTTAAATTGCCAAAATTAAAACCACGATTTAACCAATTGAACCGACCTTTTTGCATCTTGTAATGTTGAAGGCGGCAGCTCCATTATAGTTGGAATATAGGCCGTCTCTTTGTGCTTTACAAATTCGCGTAAAGGCTTTATTCCTATGTATCCTTCGCCAGGAGTTTTGTGCTGATCAATTCGGCTTCCAAGTTTTGTTGCTGAATCATTTAAATGCACCAGATCGATGTTATTCAAACCCATGGTTGAATTTAATAAATTTACAAAATCATCGATTGGATCAATAGAATATCCATAGGCAAAGGCATGCGCCAAATCAAGGCAAAAACCAATTTTTTCAGGCTGATCAAGTAAACTTTGCAACAAAACAAAATCCTGAAGATTGCTTCCAACGTTTGACTTTCCATAGGCCGTATTTTCGATGAGCATTTTTGTCGAAAAGGTATTTTTTAAACAAAGTTGATTAAGTGTTTCGGCTAAAGTTTGGATTCCAGAGGTAATTCCATGCGGATCATTGCTTGTTTTTTTGTGATCTTTGGACGATCCAGGATGTATAACCAGATATTTTGCACCAATTTCATCACAAACTTTTAGCTCGTCGAGAACAATTTTTTTCGAAACAGCTAAAATATCCTTGCGCGACGTCGTCAAACTCATTCGAAATGAGGCATGGGCATAAACTTCCAAAACCCCAGAGGTTTTTATAATTCGGAAATATTCACCCAAATCATATTTGCCAAAGCTAAAAAGCTTGCCTGTTACGCATGAACTGACAAAAATCTGCATGCAATTTGCGCCAATTTCCATTGCCTGCTTTAATGCAGCAGTCAAGTCTCCATCGGCCCTGTGATGAATTCCAACCATTCTTTCTTTATTCAAACAATTGCTCCATTTCTCGCTCATCTATAAAGCTTGACAGCGTGCTTGCAAAGTATCCCTTTATTTTTTTCAAACTTTGTTCGTCTTTTGCTTCAAATTTCAAACTCAAAATTGGCTGGGTATTGGATTTTCTGATCAGTCCCCAACCATCACTCATTCTTGCCTTTAAGCCATCAATATTTGTCAAAGTTGCCCCACGGCAAAGCATTTCCTGCTCTACGCCGTCCAAACACCGCTTGGCTACGTCTTCATTTTTATATTTCAAACAAATTTCTTTAGTTTTAACTGTCTTTGGAAGACTATCAATTATTTGAGATAACTTAAGCTGATTGCTTAAAATTATCTTTGTAAACCTTAGCCAGGCATAAATCCCATCATCAACACCTGGGCCAGAATCAAAAAAAGTAAAGTGGCAACTAGCCTCCCCACAAAAAACCGCCTTTCGCACTGCAGCTTCTTGCTGAACCAAAGGATTGCCTGTGGCTGAATAAAAGCAGCTTCCACCGCTTTCTTCGACTACATTTTTAACGGTGTCAGAAGCCTTTACATCAACGACAAAGGCCTTTCCAGCGCAATTTTTCAATAAATTTTGGCAAAAAATTGAAATCAACTGATCTCCATCAACCATTCTGCCCAAATCATCGACAGCTATCATTCTATCGGCATCGCCATCAAATGCCACCCCAAAATCTAATTTTTTCTCAATAACTAACTTTTTTAAAAGGTCTAAATTAGCTTCTTTTGTCGGATCTGGTTGCGCTATGTCGCGCGACACTTCATCAATTAATAAGGCATTTTCTAACTTTAAGCATTTTATAATCTTTTTTAGAGTCTGGATCGACGAGCCACCTAATGGATCAATTGCAAAGCGCATATTATGTAAACCAATACCGGCAAATTCATTCAAAATATTTGAAAGATAAACCTCGTTTTCATACTCAGAATGCTTTATTTTGCCATGGTTTATTGCATTATCGCCAAAAACCGCCTCTTCTCGAGCTAAGGAACCAATTTCTGCAATTTCTTTACCCCAAACTTGGCCAAAATCAGCATAAATCTTAAAACCATTATAATTAGCTGGATTGTGAGAGGCAGTGATCATAACCCCGGCTACAGCCTTCTCAGACTTAATCATCGATGAAACAACTGGCGTTGGACAGATTCCAAGATCTAAAATATTAAATCCAAGCTTTAAAAATTCCTGTGTCAATTCTCTAAAAATAAGTGGAGAACTGGCTCTATTATCGCGGCCAATGGCAATTTCATTGAGCGTTGAATTTTTCTTCTTAAAAAAAATAGCCAGACCTTTAGCAATCTTAGAAATATCGCTTTGATCAAATTCTTGATCGAAAATCCCTCGAATATCGTACATTTTGAATATTTTTTGATTCAAAGAAATTCCCTCAATTAAGTAAAAAATCAAAGATACATAGTTGGCCTTTTTTAAACTTTTTATATTGAAAATTTCAACGGAGAAAAATATTTATCAATCAAGCAATCTAAAGATAATTTAGTTTTAAATTTGTTCCAAATTAGTTTTTGAAAATAGCCTATAGGTCAAATTTGTTGGTTAAAATAAGTCGCAATAATTTGAGAAGAACTCAATAACTGACTATTATAGGTCTGATTTCATAGTTGTTTTTTTAATTTTCTCTCGAAAACCATAATAAAATGATAGACCTGACCCTTCTGAGAGGCGAAAATACGGACAAAATAAAGGCTCAAATTCAAAGAAAAGATCCAGGTTTTGACATTGAAACCTTAATTGAGCTTGATAAAAAGGTTAAAACTCTAAAAACACAGGTTGAGCAACTTCGATCAGAAAAAAACGAAATGTCAAAGAACGCTTCCAGCGGGTTGTCAGAGAATTTGCGCAATAAATCAATTGAAATTGGCAAAGTACTCAAAGAAAAAGAGTCAATTCTTGAAAAAGAAGAGGCTGATCTAGTCGAACTACTCCTGGCCTGTCCAAATATTTTGTCTCCAGACGTTCAAGACGGTGGAAAAGAGGCAAACAAGGCTGTTTTTGTGTATGGCTCAAAACCAGAATACTCATTCAAACCTAAAAACCACCTTGAATTAAATGAAAAATTAGACTGGTTTGATTTTAAATTGGGTGCAAAAATAAGTGGTTCACAACAAGTTTTATATCGATCCGATGGATTGAAAATGCTTTATGCCCTGACCAGGCTTTTGATCGCACACAATGCAAAAAATGGGCACGCTCCAATTTTCCCGCCATATTTGGTCAATGAAAAAACAATGATCGCCAACGGAAGCCTGCCAAAGTTCAAGGGAGATTTCTATTCCATTGAGGCCGATGGACTATCGCTTCTGCCAACAGCTGAAGTTACTTTTACTGGAATGCTCTCGGAAACAACTTTTCGCCATGATCAACTCCCCCTACGACAATGCGCATGGACAAGCTGTTTTCGACGTGAAGCGGGTGGCTACGGCGCAGCCGAAAGAGGGTTGATTAGAATCCATCAATTTGAAAAGGTTGAACTATACACGGTTTGTCAACAGGAAGACTCGTTTGATGAGCTAGAGCGAATGGTACAAATCGGCAAATCCTTTATCGAAAAACTGGGGCTTCATTATCGCGTAAGCCTGCTTGCAGCCCAAGACTGCTCCTTTGCTTCGGCTAAAACTTACGATTTAGAGGTTTGGCTTCCAGGACAAGGCAGTTACTATGAAGTCTCCTCATGCAGCAATTGTACTGATTTTCAGGCTAGACGAGCTGGAATTCGATATAAAGATAGCGCTGGA
>CAYTZU010000004.1:692-20350 GCA_964442725.1 uncultured Pseudomonadota bacterium | reverse complement strand
GATCAGATCAAAGTTGCTGACGGAAACATCATTTGTATTCGAAAGGACGACAAATATTTGTCTGTGGAAAATTTTGCTGACACCTCTGGGAAAACAATGATCAAATTTGGAGCCGGAAAACTCTATAATCCGGCAACAGCATTAAGGGTCGTTAGTGCTGGTGGTGAAAATACAATTGCTCTCGAAACGCTTGATGGAAAGGTTCGTCTTGCTCATTCCGGAAACAGTTTTTCATTTGTTGCAAAAAAACAAAATGAGCAAACAGTTCCTGATGAACAAATATTTGTGATTAACGGAACACGAGCTGCTGCAAATCTTAAAACAAAGGATGGTGGCTTTTTATCGTTGTTTTCAAAACAGGGTTTTGAAACAACTTATCTTTCATACTCGCCAAAAAGTGATGTTGATAAACAGGCTTCTTCAGATAAGCCATTGACTCCTGCGAGTTTGCAAATTGACCTTTTCTTGCCAGGCACACTTGAATATTCTCTCATCACGAAGGGCTTGCCTGCTTATTCGAGTGATGCTGCATCAAAAGCTGCTATGGGAGCGATCGCTCAATCAATTAGAGCCGAGCTTGTAAATCAAAACAATTCTGATCAGCAAAAAATCGCTGTTCTTGAGAAATTTGGACAATATTTGCAGCTTTATGTTAGTGATGAGTCATTGATTGATTGGACGCGATCCGTTAATTCAATCATTGAGGCGGCAAAGCAACAGCTTCCAAATGCTGATCCAGCAATTTTCAACAAGATTTCTAAGATGACCAAAACATTTACGCTTGAGGATGGAACCTTTTTAACGCTTCAAAACATTTATAACATGGATTCTACGCGACAGGGCGCTAATTCATACATCGTGCCAGACGAGACCAACACAAAAATGGTTTCAAAAATATTGAAGGATCTTGATTCAAGCATTCTCTTGAGAGTTGTTGCCAAAGACGCAAATACTTGCGCTTTAATTACGGCCAAGGGCGGATATCTTGAGGCAACCGATCAAGGTTTATCGATAAGCCAGACAAGGGCTTTGAATGAAAATGATGCTCCAATTGAGCCCGCTGAAAATCAGTTATTTAAATTTATAGGTTCTGGATCGACCGTTTTAATTAAGACGGGCAAGGATTCGGCTGATGCTGATTCTGGATTTATAATTGTCAATGCAAAGGACGTTTTCACACATAAAAATTTAGAGGATCCGGAAACTCCATTTTATAGCAGTTCAAACATCAGGGCTAAGTTTGATGTCGAGGTTATTGTAAAGGACTCGATGAAATATGAACTGCTCAGCGGTGACCTTGACAACATGCCGGCTGCATTCTTTGAGGGAATTTACAAAGTTGCCGAAGACACACAAATTTCTCCTGAAGAAAAAACAAAAATAGCCTCTGATATGATCAATGATTTGGTTAGTTTAATAACGGAAAAAATTGAAGCTCCAGCAAAGGATCAGCTACCATTCAAAATCAAAAGCAACATGGTCAAGCTTCAGGAAATTGCAGAAAATAAGGATCAGGGCATTTATCCGATGGGCAGGGCTTTGGACTATATTCGTCGATACGTTTTATTTGATGAAAATTTCAGGAAAAATGGAATAAAGTTTGATGTTCACTCCAAGGAAAAGTTTGAGCAGCTTGAGAAATTGTTCCCAGTTGCTGCCGAGCAGGAAGCCACTGCAAAACCTAAATCAACATCGACCTTTGACATCAGCCCAGTGACAAATCCATCTGGCAAGGGAATGGGTGTACTTGAATATTTAAACTCTCTTTGGACCAACAAAGCTGATAATTTGATGGCAACCAGGATTCTTCACTCATACTTGACTCGTGTTGCGCATATTATTTTTACTGAATCGTTTGAGGATAACACCGATTTGTTCGCCTATGATGAACTAGGCCAAATTAAAGACGGTAACAACACCTTTGTTTTAAAGCGATTAAACGAAACCTTTGTCGATGACGATGGCGCAACGCTTTATAAATCCAAATTCTTTGACCAGAACAACAACGCCTTGACGAAAACGGTTGACATAAATCTGCCAGCGCTTCTCGATGAGGATGGCAAGGAAATCGAGCCTGCTCAAACGATAAAAGAAGATGTCGATCTTGGAATTGTAGTGGCCTTTGATTCAGCTCAAGCTCCAGTTCTACAACTCAAAGTTGGTCAAAGTCTAAGATTAAATCCTGAGCTCGACGGCGAGCAGATTAAAAACATAAAGAGAGTTTTGACAGATTTGGCCTCAAGTAGTGATCCGATCATAAAAACTCAAATGTCTGTCCAAGATCTTCTCTCAACTTTGATAAAAAGTTTGAGCGGTGAGGTCATAAAAACATCCAATAAAAACACAATTTCTGAGCAGATCGATGAAATGTTGCGAGAGGCCATGAAGTTGCACTTGAAAGAGGATTTCCTTGGCGCAGATGCCATTATCAAGAAATTTATAAGAGCCAAAACAATGATCTCAAGGAAAGACAAAGATGCAGTTAAAGTCAAAATTTGGAATGATGGCGATCCGCTCTACATCCAATACTTTAGCAAACCTCAGCAAAACATCTGGATGATGATTTCAAAGAATAATAAAACCAAGATGAGGGCAAAAGACCTAGCCGCCAAAAAGGCCGCTGCCAAGAAGGCCGCCGCCGATGCCAAAGCGCAAGCAGCGGCAAAAATAGCCGCTAAAAAAGCTGCTGCTGCCAGCGCCGTTTCTACCGCAAAAACATAGAAATAAAAAAGAGGAGGTGATTTTAAAATCACCTCCTCTTCTAAATTAAAATTGACTTGATTTAATCGATATTTTATTGACCAAATCGTAAGCGACTATCTGTCCAAGGGTCTGACGAAGTAGGCGAATCTGGCGGTCGAAGACTGTTTATGTATTCAAACGCTCCTTCAGGATCTTCGGGATTAAATACTTTACGGCCTTGTGCAGACTCTTCTCTTTGTTGTGCTTGTATATCATTCCATGCAGCATCCTCAGCACTCCAATCAGATTTTCCAGGCATTCCTGGCGTTGCTGGTCGAGGCATTTGATAGTCGGTAGAATCGGTAGAATCTAAAGCTGTTGATCGAGGTGAAGTTAAGGGCTCGGACGTAGGAATTCCAGGCGCATTTCTTTTAGTAACTCTAGCTTGTGGTGATTGCTTTGAGCTTCTATTAAAAAAATCAGCCATTCTCTCAAAAGCTCCAGCACTACGATCAGGAGTATCTAAGCTAAGAGGGCCATCTTCTTCAATTTGGGCAGGCTGTTGTTGCGGTCTTTGAGGCTGCACCTGTTGATCTGAAAATTTTTGTGCAACTTCATTGGGATCTTTTATTCCGTTCCTTGCTCGTATTATTGCCATCTTTTCTGCAAGAGACATATTTGGGGTTATTTGTAAGTCAGCGATTTGAGGTGCGTGTTGTGGGGTTCTTTGCCTTTTTACAACTGACTCAGAGTCGGAAGGGTTTTGGAATGCAAAATTATTTCTGCTTCCTTTTTGAGGAGGCGCAAAAAGTTCAAATATGCCAAAGACCGTAAACAAGCTGATTATGCATAGATGTAAATTTGTCATTTTCATTTTAATTAACCTCCTAAAATTAACGTGTCGCGGCGCTAAGTCGATTGTTTGCAACGGCAGCCCGCTTTGAAGCCTTTAATAAATCAGCATTTACGTAATCGAGCAGATTTAAGCGTGTTGTTTGTTGATCTTGAGTTAATAATCTGATCAAATAAACAGGTTTATCGTTGTTCCAGGCTCTCTTTCGGTCATACTCATTTTTCTCAATGGCCGATTGACTTCCGTCTCCAGGAAGAGGTCGAACACCATTAAACCATGTGGCTGGCACATCGGTTTTTGCCCAGTCTTTTGGCATGTTGTCATCGGTGAAGGATTTCAGAATTTGTGCAGACTCTTTGTATTTTCCAACAAAATATAGCTCTAGAGCTTGATTCAAAAGTTGCTCATATTTTTCGGTGATTGCTATTTGGCCTTCTCGCAGAGTCACTTGAAGGAGCTGAGCTCTGATTTTCTCGATTAAATCTTTAATGTCTTGGCCATCATAAATGACCTGGGTTTTAGTGTTTTCCTGGTTTAATTGATAACTGCCATCATCAAGTTTTGTAAATGAAGCCTTGATTCCAACAAAGGAGAATAGGTCGATGAGCATTTCCCTGCGCCATGATGCACCTTCATAAATCGATCTTGCTGAAATCATGCGAATCATTGATTTCAAGTCTTCGACTTTAAAGTTGCTTGAATTTTTAAAGTTTTTATCCAAAGTGTCTTTGAGTTCTGAGAATTGAGGAATGATGGTTGCACCTTGAAGCTGCGAGAGGAACTCTTTTGCATTGTCAATTCGTGTAATGGCCAAACTTTTACCATCAATGAATTTGTTTAAAGCTGCATTTATTTTGGCCTTGTATTCAGGAGAGAGTTGTGGATCAACGGTGAGTTTCTCTTTTTTGTTCTTTGGCGTTAAGTTCATCATTACGGTGAATCGTGTTGCGTCAAGAACTCTTTGAACACTTCCAAGATCGCTTGCGCCAGTGGTTTCGATTTTTTCCAAAGCATTTAGTAAGGCTTGTTTTTCTGTGGCTGAAATGGCTTTGTTGTTTATTACGTCATTTTTCATCTTTGCAGTTTCTTCAGGACTAACTTTTGCTGGAATTGTCAGTGTTATAGGACTAGTTTTTGCAGAAATTGAAATTGTAATTCCAGGGTCAAATTGTTCGGCATCGGCAATCATGTTTCCATCAGGATCAGTTATGGCATCGGCAAATTCGAGGAATTCGGCTCCGGCCTGTGACATGAATTTGCCGCTTTGGTTCAGAGAGAAGACAACACCGTTTTTGTCGATTAATTGGCCTTTTTCATTCATCTTAAATCTCACGGAATTATCGCGATATCCTTTGGCGTAAAGCGTTCGCGCAAGGTTTAATGTGTAGGCATATAAAACAGGTGCGGCCTTTATTGCATCAGGATCGTTTCCGATCAATGAATCAAGGTAAATTCCTATGTAGTCATCGGCTGGATTGCCGTTTGCATCGAGTTTGACTTCAAGATTTCCTGGGTTGATTATTTTATTGAGTTTGTCATTGTCAATGCTCTTTTCTAGAAGTCTGAACTGCGAGAAGGCCTCTTTCATTGCTCGGAAAATTGTGTCTCCGACCTTTCCTAATTGGATTCCAGCTTTTGCTCTTTGATCATAGAGGACATATTTTTCTATGTAATCGATGGTGTCTTTTAGACTATAAATACCATCTTTTTCGCTTGTTTGAAGCTGCCTTAAATCCTCAAATTCAGGCTTCAATGTATACATAACTATTGGATCACCACCTTCTTTTTGAGCGGGTCTAAGCTCTTTTCTCAAAACAAATTCTTCAAATTCTTTGAGCTTTTGCTGTGCCACGAGAGATTTTTGTTCAGGTTTTAATTTATTGTTTTCTCTTGTGGCCATCAGTCCTTCAAGCAAGATCTTGGTAACTGATGATTTTCCTTGGTTGATTATCCCGCGCAGCAATGAGTTTTCATCAAGAACTTGAACATCAAATCTAACTCGTGAGCTTGTGGCCTTGTATTTTGGTTTCTGGTCAGGATTATCAAAATTCCAGCTCGTCAACTGCAGGTTTGCATGAACAGCAAGGAATCCATCAGGATCTTGAATTGAAGTTTGACCAAGTTTGATTGTTAGCTGATTTCCGTAGCCAATGAACCAGAATAATTGATTTGGAGCGGGCTGTACTTTAAGTGTTTCTCCGGTCATGGCTTGAGCGGTGTCTTCAAAAATGCCGTTGTCTGTTTCTGTTAAGTATCCGCCTTGGCCATCTCGAGCAATTAAAGCAAATTTGTCACCCTGCTTGATGACTTTGAACAGCATGTCGGCTGACACTTGATCAGATTGTTTGGCCATTACTTTGTGATTAGCATCAACGAAGAGATATTTGCCTTCCTGTTGGTGTTTGAGCACCAAGAAGGCACCTGACGGAACATTGAATTCTTGAACGGCGTTAGAAAGTCGGCCAATGATCGCCTGGTCAATCTCTTTCATACTTTGTTTTGCTGCAAAACCAACCCTCTTGGCTGCGTTTGCCCACATAGCCATAGATTCTTGAGAAACATAGGCTTCAAGATATGTGGCAAAGGAGTTAATGAATGAGTTTTTCTCTTCATCATTAAAGGCTGAGCCTTCAATTAAGCCTATTAATTTAGAGGTGATGTTTTCTATTGCGGTTTTTGATTCTGGAGTATCTTTGTAAGATTCCAGGCCTTGGCTGATAAGCATTGATTCAAAGGAGTTTTTCTCAAAAATGTCGACCTTAAATGAACTAGCTTGGCTCAATGAATCGGTGACCTTAAGTGTTATTTCGCCCGTGCCTTTTGGAAGGCCATTGTCATCGACAACTTGTTTTCCATTTTCATCCATGAGAGGTGCTTGAGAAGCGACAAGGAAGTACTTACCAGCAGCAATTGTTGCTTTGTTCCTTGTTCCTGAGAATGTGAATAGATCTGTTTCTTTGATCGTGTCTGTAGCATCGATCCAGCGTAACTGATCAATTTGAAGGCTCAGACGCTTGGTTCCAGCCATGTTGACCAAGGAAACTGAGTTTGCAATGTTGCTTGGAACGACCTTTAAATTAAGGCTTTTATCAAAAACATTGCCATTTACAAAGGTTATTTTTGTTTTTCCTTGATCGGCTTGCTCATTTTGAGAGAGGTATTTTCCGATGAATGAAATAACGATGCTCTGTCCATCTTCTAAAAGAATTGGTTCAACGTAATCTTGATCGATGAGTCTTATTTTACCGCCAGCAACGATCTGGCCCTCTTTTGAAATCTCAAAGTTAAAGCTCTCATTGATTTGAGAGAGTAACTTGTTGGCTTTTGCAACGGCTTCTTCACTCATAAGACCTGAGTTTATCCTTCCTTGGCCGAACTCAGTTATTGATTGAATGAAGTTGTCCATCAAATGCGGATAATTGTAGATCTTGTTTTTATTGAAGAAGCTTTCGGCTTGAGTAATTGCCTGCTCGCTGTCTTTTCGGTTTTGACTTGAATAAAAACCGTTTAGGAGATCATCAATCGATCCCTTGTTGAATGGGATTATATTAAATCTTGTTTCTTTGACGGCCTCTTGTCCGGCAGCCTGCTGATCTAAGGCTGATTTGCTTGTTGTAAATACTATGATGTTTATTTTTTTCGACTGTGGATTATTTTGATCAGAAAGAACCTCTTTTATTGTCAAATAACCGGTTTTATCTCGATCTCGGATTACAACTCCATCGGCCTGGGATCCTTCAACAAAGAATGTCTGTTCTCTTGTTGCCACCATTTTATTCTCTTGCCCTTTGACTGTACTTTTTATGTCTGATGCATCGACAAGATCGACATCGGCTCCTTTATTGATAAGTGTTATTCGTTTTTTGCCGTCTGGAGTCTCAATTGAGTAACTTCCATCCTCCTGGCTGACTATTTTAAATCTGGTATTTTTATCAAATCGAATTGCCTTGCTTACTTGTAAATTGTCGAACTGTCCTTGATTTATATAGTTTATGGCCTCTGAGTTTTCGTTCTTTGTCGAAATTGCGATCTCTGTTCCGTTTTCAATTTTAAATGAGATTAAATATTGCTCAGCATTTAAAACCTGTCGCTCAAGAGATGAAAGTTGATTTGAGGTTAAAATTTCGATTCTCTGTTGATCAAGAGCAATCGTTTCGAGCTTGTGGGCATATTTTTCGTTGATTCCTTTCATCATGGCTGAGTGTTCCTCGTTGAGGATATCCATTCTCTTCTTTCGCTCGGCCTGTTCCTCGGAACTCAAGGATTCCCATTCTTTTTGTATTTGTGCCATGTGATCTTGGAAGATTTTGTCCTTTTCAGCATTGAGTGCTTGAAGCTCGTCACTTGTCCTCTTTGCGTCGGCGATCTTCTTTTCAAGCGTTTCTTTTAAGTTCTGAACCGTTTTATCTCGCTCGGCAATCAAATCATTTTTCTTTGAAGTAAACTTGTCTTGGGTTGCTTGAAGTTCTTTATCAAATTCTATTTTGTCTCTTTCTGAAGCATCGAGTTGGCATTGAATTAAGAGATAAATATCCCTTGCCCATTGATATTTTTCCCATCTGGAATCGGTCTCTAGGAAACCAATTTGACTGTTTTTCTCAAGCGTTGTTTCAAGATAAGTTTTTCTGAGCTCTTTTATTCTGTAAAGCTGCTCTTTCATGATTCTTCCAGAAGTTTCAGCCTGTCTTTGTGATTCACCTATAAGATCCAGAATTGACGATTTTGTTGATTCTTCAATGTTTGTGCTTGAAGCGAGCAGCTCGGAAAGCGTTTTGTCTGTTTCAAGGTCTTTCAAGTCTGCTGTTGTTTTGGCCTCGATTTTGTCATTTTCAGCCTTTAATTTAGCCTCAATGGCGACCAAATCAACCTCTTTGAGTGATGTATTCATGGCTGTGATTTGAGTTGAAAAACTTGTTTTTACAGTGTCAATTGTCGAAAAACCGATTTCAAGAGCAGATTTGAATGATTGAACCTTGTTTTTGAATTCATCTGGGGAAAGATTAGCTTTGAAGGTCTTGAGCTGTTTTGGGAGCTGTTCTTCCAATATTTTGAAGTCACTTTCAACATCTGTTGATGGAGCGTTGAAAGAAATGAATTTTTGAGCAGAATTCTTATCGCCTAAAACAAATCGTGCTGATTCTGTGGTGCTCGAGGTAGTAATGTTTCCAGTCATTTTTAAATATTTGCCATCGATCGAGATGTTGAAAATTCCGTTGGTGAGTGGTTCAATTGAGAAAAGTTGGCGCTTGTCAGTAGTCACAGCTCCATTGACCTCAGTATTTATTTCATTGCCAAAAATAATCTGTCCATTTTCAGAAAGCGTCATGCGAAGCATTCTGCCAGACTTATCGTAGGCTGGAATTTCTATTGAAAATAGTTGACCACCTCGGTTGACGATCTTTAGCGAGGCATTTTTCAAGATACTTAAGTCGCTTAAAACCACGAAATCTTGACCATCGCTTTGTGGGTATCCAAGTACTTTGCCCGTTTCATCGACAGTTCCAAAAACCAAAACTTGCCCATTTCCAATATTTAGGCTGCTTACTTGGGCTTTGAGATCGGCGATTTTGTTTTGATTTATAAACTCCTCTCTGATCGATGTGTCTGTGCCCTTAAGACCAATTATTTCTAGGAGCTCTGGGAGTTTTGGCAAGAGGGTTTTTAGGTTTTGAAGCTCAATTTCAATTTTTTTGTCAAAGTTTTCTGGATCATCATCGATGTCGCTCTTAAAGTTTGCATAAATTGAGTTTATTTCATTGATCCTTGCCTGAAGTGATTTATTTGCCTTCTCTTTCCAGTCAAGGAATAATTTCTTCTGTTCTGTGGCCATTTTCCCTTTTGCAATCATGTCATCGATCATTTGATTGAGTTGGTCCTGATGCTTTGCAAACATGGCCTTATTTTCTTCAAGTGTTTTGTTGAGTTGGTCGGTTCTTTCTTGATTTGCCTTGGTGACCTTGTCAGCGTTTTCCTGAAGTTTTCGCTTGGTTTCTTCAAAGATCGCGTTGATATCATCAAGCATCTTTTGATTGTCTTCTTTTATTCGATTTATTCGATCTTGAGAGGCCTTCTTTTCTTCATCTCCTTGAGCCAACATTTGATATCTTAGTTGTTCAATTTGACTTGCAGAAGCGTCTCGAATCATATCATTTAAAGCCTTTAATCTGGTCATGTTAGCTCTTTGAACTGAGGCAATGTCACTTTCTTTTGAATCAATGGTTCGATTTAATTCACTTATTTGAGCATCAAGTGGCTTGATTGTGTTTTCATAGTTGGTTTTTATCGTTGAAATTGCGGTTTGATCATTGGCTTTATCCGAAAGAGCTAGATCGGCCATTTGTTTATCGTAGTCTTGGGTTGCAATTCGTTTTTTGCCATTGAGTTCAGCAATTTGTTCGGTTAAACCAGATTTTAATTTTTCAATTTCGGCAACTAAGTTTGTTATCAAGTTCTGAATGCTCGTCATCTGAGCTCGTTTTTTGCCAAAGTAGTTGCTTTGAAGAGTCGTTATTTGATTTTGTTTGTCTGCGATTCCTTCAGCTGTTGCAGGAGTTATGGCGTTGATTTTTTCAAGTTCTGTGGTGTAAGGAGCGTCGAGTTGATCATAGTTGGCCAGCGCTGTGTTTACTGCATCCAGTGCTACATTTTTTTGTTCCACGGCCGTTTGCATAAAGAGTGTTTGTTGAGCCTTAATTTCTGCGGCTGATTTTTCAAGGATTTGAACAGTAGTTTCCTGTTTTTGTAGGATCTTTTCATTTTCAAGTATTTTTATGTCATTGTCTTTTAATTGTTTGAGGATCTCATCATTACTTGATTTCAAAGCCTTAACTTGAGCAACAAAAGTTTGCATGTCAGCGGCACTTGTTGAATTAACCAGCTGTCTTCGCAGGTTTGTAATGCTGTCGTCAATTTCCTTTTGCTGAGCAGCTCGTTCATCCATAAATGTTCGAAGTTTTGCTCTCAGGCCTTCGTTTACGTTAATTGCAGCGGTGAGTTTTACTTTTAATTCATCCCTTTGCTTATTTAGCTCAGCGAGTTCTTTTTGATATTTCTCTTTTAAAACATCATAGTTAACAATTCTGGCTACAAGATCTTTACTAATTGCCCAGGCTGAGCCAAGATTTTTCATTGTTTGAGTAAATGATGAATTAATTTTTGCATCAAAATCAGAGTCTATTTTTTTATTTAAATCATCAATTTTTTGGCGGATGTTAGCAATTACTGCCTTATCTGTTGCTTCCGTTACATTGCCAGTTCTTGTTGGGTCAAGGCTTAAAAGTTCTCGCAATACTTCGTTTTTGTCTGAGTCACTCGTTTGAGCTGCCAGCAAGGCTTCAAATTGTTTGATTTTTTCAGGTTTAATTATTTGAGAAAATCCTTTAGCCAAGGCTTCAATTAAAGCATCAACTGTAAGCCCAGTTGCCGTTGCAAACCTGACAAGGTCCTCCCTGAATCCGGCAATGATTACGTCGGCCGTAATTGTTGCAAGAGTATTGATTGCTTCTACGTCATCTTGGATTGCCTTGAGAGCTTCAGTTTCAACGTCTTTTAAATAAATTTTCTTAATATTTGCAGCTAAGGCATCTTTTGTTTTTCCAGCCTTTGTAGCCAATTCATCGAGTGTTTTATAGGCAAAGGCTACTCCATCAGGAAATATTGGCTGAAGAGCTTCTGGAGCTAAATCGAGTGCCGAGGCCAGTTTTGTACGTGTGTCCTGAAGAATTTTGATAACCATTGTGTTGATGTCACCAGAAAAGGCTTGTTTTGCAGTATCAGCCTTTCTTTGGGCATCTTGATTGACATTGGCAATTTCATTTTGCAGATCAGCCTTTTGTTTTGAAAGTGTCAGCTGTTGCTTTGCCTGATCGGCTAGGACTTTTGCGTTTTGCATCAGGACGGTGGCTAAATCATCCTTTGATCCCTTAAGAGCATCAATTTGATTTTGGATGTCTAGCTTCTTTACTGCATCGGTTTCTTGAGCAAGTTGTTGCTCAAGGGCTGCAATTTTGTCTTGGATTACTTTTTCTTGAGCCTGTCGGTCGGCTTCAATTGCATCAAGCTTTGCCTGCATTTCAGATTTCATTTGATTTGCGGCGCTTATTTGAGCTCGCAGTTGATTTTGAGTTTCTTGAAGTTGTGTAATTTGTGCTTGCAGAGCAGTCTTTTCGCTTTCAACCTTTTCTGCCAATAGCTTTGCTTGAAGGGCAGATACTTCAGCAGTTACTTTGTCGATGGCTGCTTGTGTGGCATTTTGAAGTTGAACTTTAAGCGTGTTTAATTCATTTAAGTTTTGTGCGCCAGAGGCAATGATTACATCATTTGCTGATTTGAAGAACAAGAAGGTTTCTGTCGTTGATAGCCCAACAGTTCCATCAGCATTTGCGCTTAAAAAGAACTGATTATTTCGAACTCTTGCCTTGTCTGGAGTTCCATAGACATAAAATATATCTGAGTCACTTAATTCAATTTCATCTGTTAAGATTAATGAATAAGATTCTCCGCTTTTTCGAACAACAAGAGTTTTTTCATTGTATGTTATCGAATAAGCATTTTCTCCACGAGGCTCGAACTGGAAGCTGTATCGAGCATCATTTGTAGTGGTATTTGAAACTAGCTGTGATTCGTCGGTTGTTGATTGGGTTATGAATTTACTCGTGTTATTGATTACTTGACCGATAAGCATTGGAATGTCGAGATATCCATTGGTGTATCCACCAGCAGCTTTGGCTGCGTTTCTTGCCACAATTGTGTTGGCCATATCTTGGCTGTTTGAACCAAAAATATTTCCAACCCAAGCAATACCGGAATAATTGTTCGATCTGACCTGTGAAATCAGAGCAATCGTGCCATCCCGTGCAACGGAAAGATCGACGATACCATTTACTCCTAAATCAACGAACTCGCCATTATTTTTTGAAATGAAAACATTTCCGGCGCTGTTTAAAACAGCAACAATGTTATCAGTTGCGTTTCCTGCAGCTCTTACGGCAACGTTTGCGGGAGCTTGAAGTTCTTCGTCTAAGTTCCAAGGGCCAGCACCTTTTGTTTTTCTTCCAAAAACGTCTCTGCCGGGGGCGCTATTTTGATAGCTATAAGTTTCAGGATCAATTCTGTGAACAAAACCTCCCGTACTTACGCACCAAATTGTTCCATCGCTGCCAACGCAAGCATCCAAAACTGGAAATGGAATGTTGACGATTTGAGGAGCGTTGGTACCGCTTTTTAGAGCTACTTGAAGAGACAGATTCTCATAAATATAAAGGGTATATTTATCATAAACTGAAACTTCAGTTGCTTTCATACCTGCGTATAACCATCTCATTGATCCCCATTCAGGAGCAAATCCTCCTCCTAAATCTGGGACTATGTTTTTCCAGCCCAATTCAAAAATTTTCTGAGGGACTGCGGCAATAGGAACCAAGTTTCTTCGGTCATTTACCGCAATTCGACCAAGTGGGTAGGCCGAAGTGACATCGCTAACGGACAATGAGTCAGCACAAGCGGGCAGATTGGTTGAATCTGTTAGATGGCTGATAGGTCTGAAAACATTTGCTGTCGGGTCCAGTTTTACAATTCTATTATCTTTGGCTCTAATTCCAAAAATATTAGGTTTTCCGGTTTCATCCAGGGCCACGCTTATTCGTCTCAATTCCTGATCGGCGTGGATATATGGATCAATGGTTTCCGGCGATACAGTTCCACCGACACTTTTAAAACCTTTGCTTTGCATTACTGAGGAGGTTGCCTTTATCTGAGCTATGATGTTTTGTCCAAAATCAATGTCTGGGTCTACTGCCTGGAAGTGAAATTGTGGGAAATTTGCTGGATTGGCAAACGCTGATGGGTTGTTTACAAGGCCAAAGGTGCTAGGTTTTCCGGTTTCAGTTTTTAAAGTTATAAGATTGGCCACTCCATCGGAAAGAGCAAAGGTGTCATCGGTTATTTTGTGAAAGGTTACCAGATGCATCGATCCAATACCCCAGTTGTTTACCCCCCTGAATCCAATAGTAAAATCCTTGGTCAAACCGTAGTCCGGATCGATGAATTTCAATGCAATTACAGTTTTATCGGGTATTTCACCAGTCAAATTAGTCTGATTAAGGATTGTGCACCTTGATAAAAAGTTCTTTCCTGGAACGCTTGCAATTGACATAAATCGGTTATTGGGGTCTCCAGGGAAGGCAAAATAGTGCAAATCTACGTACGAAACATATTGACCAGAGGCTTTATGCAGGAGATTGAATGATGATCCATATTTTAACGGAGCGGAGGAAATTTCCGCATTGGATAGAAATAGTCCGAAAAACATGGATATAAAAATGTAGAAAACCTGATTGCCCCGGCTTATTAGCGGTTTTGAAATCATTAGATTTTCCATTTTTTGGCTTAGATTTTAAACTAACCCCAATATTGTCTAATTGACAATTTAATTTAAAAGCATTTTATAATTCAATCGTTTTAGAAAATGTTTGCATTGGGCTTGATTGAAAACAAAACTATGTTTTACTCAGTTTGAAAACTTGGGGTTTGGTTTTTCGTTATATGGTATTCTGTTTGGATGATTTGATGTTATTTTTTTATTAAAAATGAAAGTTGTTGATAACAAACGTTGTAGAATCAACGTTTTTTTAGAATGTGCATTGAGTTTTAGAATAAATGCCTATGGCTGAAAATTATAAAAACTGCAATAAAACTTGTGTTTTTACACCTAAAATAAAGGGAGGTCTTTTGCAAAGCCTCCCTTTAAACGGAAATTCAAAAAATAAATTTTGAGATTATCGTTTTGCAGTTGTTGCTGGAGCTGGTTTGGATGATGTTACTGATTGTTGGGTTGGGATTGAACCTCTTGAAATGGTGGGCTGTGGGCTTCTTGTCACGGTATTGCCTTTTTCTTTGTCCTTATTTATTTGATTAGCTCTTTGTTTTTTCGCGCTCTCTATCTGATCCCTTGTGGCTTTTGAGGGTTCTTGTTTTATTAAATTTTGAGCTGAGCTCATAGCTTTTTCAATTAATTCAATCTTTTCGACGACCTTGCCGGTTATCCCATTGAAGAGTGCGATGGCGGCTCGCAAATCTTTGTCAATTAATGATTCAATGTCTGTTGCAGCCTGTTTTGCGTTTTCAAGATTACCAATTTTAAATTTGTCAGTTTCCGAGGCAAGCATAGTGGAAATATTGTTGTTTAAGAGTTTGAGATCATTCCACCAACTCATATTTTCTATTTCCGAACCAGACTGGAAGGCCGTTTTTGCATCATTTCTTAAAGAATCAAAGAATTCTGCTGTTTTTTTGCTATTAAATATAAAACTAGGCCACCAGCCTGAGTTTTCTGCGGCTTCCAATGCAGAGCGAGTCATTTTCTCAGTTGTCGAAACTTTCGTTTTTAGACTTATAGCTCCAAGTTTTATTGATTCAAAGGTAGGAGCTGATGTTTGTTGAGCGTTTGATGGTTCTGAAAGCGTTGTCGTAGAAGATTTGTATACTTTCTGTTCATTTGAAGGTTCGCTTTCTGGGGTACTAGTGCTTTCTACTACAACACCTTCTCCAGAACTAGGAGTTGTTGCTTCTACAGTGTTTACGGGGGTCCCTTCTTCACCAAAGAGTGGAGCATGCATTGATAGTAATAGGGTTGAAAGCAGATAAAAGCCTTTTAGGAAGATTTGCTTTGATTTAGTTAGCATTGTAAAAATTCCCAATTTTTAATCATTAAAATAAAAAACATTAATAAAAGGTAGTTTTACTTGAAGCAGGACATCAATGTTTGAGCCCAAATTAATTTCGTTTTTAGCGTCTGTGACCGATTGGTCCTTTAAAATGTCTTTTATTTAAGCCTTCGCCTCCTCGAGAAATCGGTTTTTTTCTCTCGAGCGCAATTCCCCGTCGAATTTGAGGTTGATCATTTGTTTTTCGTTCAATTGAATATCTTTTTTGTTGTTGTACAGGTTCACAATTGGCGATTTGGAAACTTAAAAATAGAACAAAAAATATCTTTTTCATTTTAAAAATTCCTTTTTATAGAGGTTTTATCGTGTTTGGCTCACATTGCCCCTGGTTTTGGTGTTTAAAGATGGGCTCACTGTTGTTTGTTCTTCGTAGCTTGAGGTCCTTTTTGTTCCCCCTTGAATTGGAGCTCGTCCTCTGGTCATTGATAAGTTTCTAGGTGTTCCACGATTTGAAACGGTTCCTGCTGCAGGAGGTGTTGCTACAGTTCCTATTTGATCGGTTGGATTGCTTGCGGTATTGCCCGTTGTATTTGAGGTTGTAGTTGAGGAGTTGGTTGATGAGCTTCCAGTTGTAGTTGTTGTGGGGGTCGTTGAATTGGTATTTTTGGCCTGATAATCCTTTATCATATTTTCATAGGACAAAAGTTCGGTTTTATTTTGACTACTGAATTTATCTGAAGTTCGAGCTGTATTTATTTTGTTCAACAATTCAGTCATTTTGGCTGTTGTTAAACTTTTAAGATCTGAAGTCAACAACTTTGTGCTTAAAACAAAATTATCGATTAATTTAGGAGCTGGATCTGATGAGTTTAAAACACTATCCATAAGACCAAAAATCAACGTTATCTTTTGGTCAGTGCTCAAAGCGGCTTTTATTTGATTAATCATTGTTGTAAAGCTGCTTCTGAAATCATAAAATTCATCGCTTTTTGAATAAACATCTAAAAGCGAGAGAATATTTGCGTTATTTGAGGCTTCGTTTGAGCCAAGAGCGCGCGCTAAGTTCCATTCATTGACAAGATCATCAATTTGAGTTTTGGTTGAATTTAAATAATCAAGGGTGATTGAATCAGGATTTGCTTGAATGTTTGCCAATCGACTCCTTAAGGCCTCAATTTTGCTTGTAAAATCAAGAGGATTTTTAAGCGAAGAGATCATGCTTAGTAATTCAGCTTTTACAACGCCACTTTGAATTGCCCAATATCTAGCTCCTGTTTGAGTTGATTGGAGCAGATCGACCATTTTTTTATTCTGGTCCTGTGTAATAATTCCCTTGGCTCTAAATTCGTCGAATTTTGACTTTAAATTTCGGAGGGCAACCAGGAAGGTATTCATCGAGGTTGCTTCGGTGACCTTTTCAAGTTTTGATGCCACATCGGCAATTACTTGATCAATGACAACGCCTGAGCTGACCGTTGTTTTCATATTTGCGATGTCTTGAGCTGCGGCTCCAAAAAAGTCTGCGCTTAAAAGAGAATTCAGATAATTAGTTAAAAGTGTTTTCTTATCGTTGGACAGCCCTAAAATTGTTTGTTTTGGAGTTCCATCTTCATTGTAGATAATTTCATTTTTTATTCTGTTAACCAATGAAATTGCGTCATTGTCGCTGGCAACCTTTTGTTGATCCTTTGTAAAGCGTGCAATTTTTTGCTCAAGCGAAAGATTTCCTTTTGCTAAATTGTAGATATTTGTGACTCTATCCTTGAAGTTTGCTCCTTGGAATCGATAATTGTTAAAGACTCGTTCTGCAAGGTTTTCAACCAATCCAATTAGTGGATCTTTGATTGTGCCTGCAGGTGGAACTAATTTGATTTCACCACTTTCAACGAGTTGTCTGTAGTTTGAAACTGTGGTCTCAAGTTCGGTTAAAAAAGCATCATATGCACTTTCTGCTGCAAGACTGACAAGCTTTGTGCTTAAGGCTGGAATTGAGGTTTCAATTGAGGTTCTTAACTCACTTACGGTCAAAACTGGGGTTGTTGTTTGTGTTGAGCTACTCGAATTTGTTGATGTTGCAGGGGTGGTTGTTGTGCTTGACGCAAACCAGTCCTGACTTTTTAAAAGGTTTCCGACCACTTTGTGCGTATTATCGCTGAAGGAGCTTTTTGTCGATGCTTCATCTAAAATTGAATAGAGATCATCCTTTTGGTCGGCTGTCAGTGTTGTGAATCGCTGAACTACGTAATCAAGTACGTTTAAAAAGCGGGTTTCGCCATCGGATTTGTCAAAAACATTGTCATTGTTGTCCCAAATTCTGTCCAAAAAATCGATTCTGTTGGCCATCGTCATTTTATCCATGAAATCAATGGCTTTTTGGATTATCTCTTTAGGCTTTTCCGTTCCCGAAGGAAGATTTGTTGTATCTGCCTGAGCAATGTAATCATGCGAAAGAATTGACTTAAGCCTAGATTTTATAGAACTGAACTGAGTTGTATCGATGATCCCTGCTGCTTCTTTGCTGACAACAGCTAAAACCTCATTGGCAAAATCGATGGCTTCAGTCGTTGTCATACCTTTAGCCATGCTTTTCAGGTTCTGAAGATATCGATATTTTTCTGAGGTGTAAGTTGAAAGCTGCTTAAATACTTGGCTGTCGGTGGTGGACGTTGCTACTGATGAAATCGATCCTAGATCAATTTTTGTTCGATCGGTCATAAACTTATTGAGTTTGTCATAGACTGTGTTGATTCTTGAAATTTTTGTTTGGATTGGATTTGTCGAAGCGGTATTTTTCGCTCCTCTCAAAGCCTTATTAAATTGAAAAAGATCAAAATCAGGGACATCAGTTAATGGATTGAAAGTATTGATGGTGGCCAACATTTGCTCTGCAAGTGTTGCAAACTTTTCAGCACTTGTAGCATCGATGTTTTCAGGAACTGCAATAATTCCAGAAAGATCAAAAATTTTGCCATTGAAATCGGTAAAAGTGGCATCTGATGTCGGGAAAATTGAAGAGTTTGAAATTAAAAGCATTGAAAATAAAACAAGACTTTTTGACTTGAAAAGGCCTTGCTCTGTTTTATTAATAGAATTCATTATAATTATCTCCAGCCTCAAATTATTGAATTAATGGCAAGATTTTTCATTTTTATCTTCCAAACTTAATTTCAACCAAGTTTATTTATTTCAGGCATTATTACTCTAGAAAACACGTTTCTTGACAGGGTTGCTCCCATTGCTTTGTCGTTGGCAACGGTACTTTTTTTAAGGATGTTATCAGAAACTTTTGTTACCAAATTAGCAAGATCATCTAAGATTTTTGTTTTTTCGTCCTTCGTTTTTCCATCAAGCATCTTAGGAATGACCGATGTATTTGCCAAAGCCATAATGTTGTCAAACCACTGTTCGTTGGTATAAATCTGAGGTGTCAGCGGATAATCAGCTATCAGCTTTGCCAGAGCTCCGGCATAATCAGGTTTTGCCATGAGATCAGCAAATGATAGTTGAACAGGGGTTCCAAGTTTTGCTGCCAGATTATTTATCGTATCAATCATTGTTTTGTCGGTATTGGCGTTAAAGCGCTTGTTGATGGCAAATACTACAGTTTCATTTTTAACCTTATCTGACAAAGCTGTTGTTGCACCTGCTCTAGCGTCGACAGCTTTTGATAGGATTGTTATAAAGGCATTTTTTGCGCCATCATTGAAAGTGACGTTTTCAACGGCAAGATCTTCAAGCCTTGTTGCAAGCTCGGAAAAAGTGTTGGCAACCATCAATTTATTATTTATAAGTGCATCGACTTTTGCTTTTAATGTGGCATCTTTGAAGATCAGAGAATGTGTTCGAACTTTTTTATTGAGAAAATCAATGATACTTTGAACCTCATTTGTTTTTGAGTCGACTTTTGCGTCAGCTCTGAAAGCAACAAGCTTAGTATCGAGCGAATCAACAAAAGCTTGAATTTTAGCTGTTGCATCGTTTGTAGCTACCTGAGGAATGTTGGCAAGTTCAGCATCAAGATCGGCAATTCTTTCTGGAATTGTTTTAAACAGTTTTGTTTGAAAAAGCGCAATGTATTGGGTAAGAGCGTTTATTGCTGCCGTAATTTGATCTTTTTTTGGTGATAGTTCATTGTTTATGGCGAAGTTTAAGGCCTCATTCCATGCTTGAAGCTGATCCATGTCGTAGACCTGTTCTCTCATTGCAATTAATTCATCAATCTTGGTGGCAATCAAGTTTTGAGCAGCGCTTCTGACCGCGGAATCATTATCTCTAAGTTTTGAGTTTGGAACGTCATTGGCACCAGGTTTTCCTGTCTTTGGACTTACTCCAATTTGGTCACAGATAAATCCAAAGAGCGCTTCCGGGGTAACTGGAGTTGCAAGATTATCGATCAAATCTGCAATTTTCTTAGTTCCGCCATAAACTTGTTGGATAGCTCTTTGATTTTTTGATGTCAC
>CAYTZU010000004.1:0-682 GCA_964442725.1 uncultured Pseudomonadota bacterium | reverse complement strand
GCTGAAAGTCTTGTTTTTTCTGCAGGGAGAATTTCAGGTTTTCTGACAACCAAATTTTCAATATCTGTTAAAAAGTCGGAAACATTATCTTTTGTTAAGTTGGATACACGAGCTTCAAGAGCATCTAATTCATCAGCCAATACACTATTTGATTTTTTATCTTTTGCAGTCTCAAAATCTGAAACTATTTTTTCGAGTTCTGTTGATTCTCCGATTTTATGAGGATAACTATAGGCATCCCATAGTGCGTCGATAAACCCTTTAATCATAATATCGCTAGCGACTTTAGCTCCAGGAACGGCATCCTTTGCAATTTTGATCAACATTTCTTGCTCATCATTGCTCAAAGGATCCTCAGTAACTGTTTTGGAGGAGTCTGGGTTGCTTTCGCCATAGATTTTTATGTTCAACCACCTTAAGCGATCCTGGTCTGTAATTGGTTTGGCAATGTCAACCAAATATTTATCAAGTTTTTGTTTGTAGGCAGTCACTTCATCGGTAGTCATCCCTGAAACGGTTCGCCATTCCTTCCTTTGGATAGCAACCTGAATTAGTTTGCGCTCAATTGTCTTTAAGTTTTCCGGAGAGAATTCAACCTTTGACGCCATGATTGCCTCAAGCTCGCCAAAGAATTGCTGAACCTCCTTTTTATTTTTTGAGGATTTCAGGAGTGCTTCTGTGG
>CAYTZU010000003.1:0-22330 GCA_964442725.1 uncultured Pseudomonadota bacterium | reverse complement strand
TTCCTGGTCTGAATTTAGGAACTTTCTTTGCAGGAATGGTCATTTTTTTGCCTGTGGCAGGATTGATTCCGGTTCGACCTTTTCGTTTAACAACGGTAAAAGTTCCAAATCCTGTCAAAACAACTGATAAACCTTTTTTTAATGTCAATTGGATATTATTAACAAAAGCCTCTAAAGCACTCTTGGTTGCAGCCTTTGAAAGCCCGGTATCGGCCGCTACTTTCTCGACAAGTTCTGCCTTGTTCATAACAAGAACCTCTTACAAAGAAACCAAAGAAAAATACAACACATACAAGAATGTATTTTGTCCGGCTAAAACTTTGTTCACTTTAAATTAAATGAATGACCAAAGATGACAAAGCTACTTACCGTACCGGAGGCCGGACTCGAACCGGCACGAACTTTCGCTCGAGGGATTTTAAGTCCCTTGCGTCTACCATTCCGCCACTCCGGCAAGTATCTCTTTTCACCAAAGGAAAATCTCTAAATGAGCGTCACCGGCTTTTGGAGGCGGCACCCGGAGTCGAACCGGGGATCACGGTTTTGCAGACCATTGCCTTAACCTCTTGGCTATGCCGCCGACAAAAAACGCTCATGATAATTTCCAGGATTATACATCTTGTGTGGGCTTAAACAAACCCACCCACAAACGACATTGTAGTATTTTTGAAGCATCATGACAATAACAACCCCACAAAATTGCCACTCTACAAAGAAATTTCTCGTCGACTATCGTAAAAAGCATTGTTAACCTATCTCCATACAGTAATTTTGCATTATTTTTGGCCTTGAAAGTCACTTAGGGGAAAAGGGAAAGTTTTATGGGAATTAAAGTTGGTCTAGTGGGCCTTCCAAACGTAGGAAAATCAACGCTATTTAACGCATTGACAAAATCAAGCATTCCCGCAGAAAACTTTCCATTTTGCACAATTGACCCAAATGTGGCGATAACAAACGTTCCCGATGAAAGGCTTGAACAACTCTTAAAGGTCTTTAATTCACAAAAAATAATCCCATCAACGATCCAATTTGTCGACATCGCTGGCCTTGTAAAAGGGGCAAGCAAGGGCGAAGGTCTTGGAAATAAATTTTTGAGTCACATCTTGGAGGTTGACATCATCGTGAGCGTTTTGCGCTGTTTTCAGGACAAAAACGTCACGCATGTCGAAAACAAAATTGACCCGATCCAAGATTTTAAAACTGTGCTCTATGAGCTGATGTTCAAAGACCTAGAAAGCCTTGAAAAACGCGAACAAAAAATTAGTGGTTTGATTAAAAAAATGGCTGGAGACCCAAAAGCAAAAGCCAAACTTGAGGCTGAAAATGCACTTATTCTGCAGGCAAAATCTGCCATTGAGGCTTTTGATTGCAATAAAATTCACAGCATCTTTGTCTGCGCACGAGAAGAAGGCCTTGAGTTTCCAAACCTTCTTTGCGCAAAAAAATTTATAGTTGCTGCAAACTTTGATGAAAATGAAATGTCTGGCCAGGCCTATAAAAATAACCCACTCTACAATGATTTGATTGTCGAATTTGGACAAGAATCGGTAATCCCGATCTGCGCCAAAATCGAGGCCGAACTGGCTACTATGGATCAAGAAGATGCTGCCGAATTTAGGAAATCATTGGACATTGACAATGTTGGATTGAATGCATTGATCGGTGGCGCTTTTAAGCAGCTTTCAATGATCAGCTTTTTCACCTGTGGACCCAAAGAAATCCACTCCTGGCCTATAAAATCAGGAACCAATGCTCAAAAGGCGGCCGGAGAAATCCACTCAGATATCGAAAGAGGCTTTATTAGAGCCACAGTCTACAGCACAAAGGATATTCTCGAGTTTAAAACCGAGGAAAAGCTCAAGGAGCTTGGAAAGATTAGAACCGAGGGCAAAGAATATATCATTCAAGACGGTGATATTTTAAACATTAAATTCAATGTTTAGGACTTAGACTTAATTGCAGACTTCTTTTCTGCCTCTTTTTTAAGTTCGGCATAGTAATTTTTACATTCATTGCTGATCTTTTCATTAGCTGATTTTAGAGCCACCTTATTTTTGACTTTGGAATTTACCCATCTATTGGATGAATTAAGACATTTTTTAATGATGAGATAAAGTAAATAACCTCCAATCAAAAAATAGATGCCGTTGACAAGTTTGCATGAATTATTATCCCATAAAGAACCTGTTTCAATCCAAAGTTTTGAGCCAGGTGGAATCATAGAAGGAGGCACTAAAATTGGGCATTCTTTCTTCATTAAAACACCTCCTATTCGATAAAACCACCACAACAAATAAAATTCTGAGGGTATAGCGAGCATCAACACTCTTAGAGGATAAGTTCTCTCAGAGAAAATTTCATATTCGAGTTTGGCTTTGAGCTCGTCATCAGTTAAAATATCAATTAGTTTGTTTGAAATAGTAATCGACGCATAACATTTATAAAATCGTTCATCGGTTATCCAAGCATTAATTGATGGCATTTTTGAGTCTACAACAATAATCTTTATCTCATCACCAAATCCAAGCTCTCCACACACTTTATGGATACGCTTAGAATTTGGATCTTCAGGATCACTATTCCTGTCTGTAGAATGGCAAAAACCAAACGGAAAAAAATTAAAAATAAAGCAAAAAGTTAAGAGCTTGATTTTATTGAACATTTTGGCTCTCTTTGGCTGCTTTCCTTTGAGCCAATTTTTCCTTAGCTTTAGCCAATAATCGAGCTCTTCTTCGCTTTGATTTATTAATCTTGCTCCAAATTTCTTTAATTTCCTTTGCCTTCCACACCAAAAAGCCGATTACTCCAACAACGATAAGCGGAGCAACCATTTTTTTTGGATTCCAATTGGAGTGAGATTCAGGCTTTATTGAGAAATTATTTTCCTGCCATTCTTCTTTGACATAGTTTGAATTGTCTACGGGCGTAGTTTTATACAAAATTTGACCTCTCCTAAATCCAAATATTCTAGATAAAAAGCCAAATATTCCAGGTGGAAAACTGTTTCCCTCTTGCTCAAGCGCTTGGATTTCTCCATTTTCTCCGTATTTTATAGACCTGATTAGTGAGGGAATCAAAAAGCACCCAAATACTCTATCGTCTGCCGCCACTTCGCCAACTTTTGCATCAATAATTGAACAGAGCGTACATGGGACCCCATTTCCAAGCCCAGCTCTGGGAAACCTCCTGCGCAAATCATCATTAAACAACGCGGGATCAGCAACAATCAAAATTGAATCATCTGGCGAAAAACATGCCTGTGTGTGCATATGGGAATTGTTTCTACGATCCAGCAATTGACTTGGGGCATAAGCAGCAATAAAATCTCTGTTGCCGCTATCAAAGCCCAGAACCTGAATCAGCAAATCTCTCCGTTCTTCTGGAGTGCCAATCCATCTTCTGCAATCCACACCAAACGCCAGTTTACTATTCGAAAGCACGATGAAACGCGTATCCAATCCAAGAATTGGAGGGAAATGCGTCATCCTACTTTTGATTTCCATAGGGTTTTTGGGTGACAAATTATAAGCACAGATTTCATGTGTTTCGGCTAGCACATCTCTATTTGGTAACCGTTCCATGGTAAAAATTTCGTCACCCACTGGATTAAAAGCGACAGCAGGTGAAGGCGGCAATTGGCAATTTAAGCCCTTAGGATTTGCATCTAGAATATAAGTAGTCCCTTGCTGATTTCGATTATTAGGCGGCGTAGAAACTGCAATGTATTTCCCATTGGGACTAAGTATCATCGGCCAATCAGTCCTCTGTTCAAGCATGGGATCTAATTTAACGATTCCATCCGGCCCACAAATCTCCAAATCACTGGCAATTGTCGGAGGATTCCATAAAATTCCCTTGTGCCACCAAAGTCTGCACATTCGCTTGAGAACAGTTGGAAAAGAGTTATTTTGAGTGAGCAAAATCTGTCCGCCATCAAGTTGGTCAAAAGCATTTGAAACCGGAAGCTCAGTTTTTGAAAAGGTTTGGAACCTAATACGTCGTTTAAGATTTGAAAATGGTTGATCCCCAGGCAAAATTGCAATTTCGGGGTTGGGTTCCTGAGGAACCCGCGAAGTTTCGCTTTGCTGAGTCTGGTCACCGAGGAGTGGTAAAGACTCGATTTCATCATTAAATTCACTGGAAACTTCAGAAAGAGTCCGCAGATCATCTCTGGAAAGAAATTGGTAAATCTGTCTTCTTACATCAGGAATGGCACAAATACATTTTGGGCCGTTACTTCGAGCATCCTTGCCAAGCTCAGTGACCTCTTCACTCGTGGAAGGTGGTCCAGCCAGAAGCCCTCCTTGGAAGGCCAAGGTAAGCAAAAGAAGAACTTTAGCTATCAAATTCATTGGCTTTTTATTGTTAAACATGCAGTTTCATTAAGTAATTCAATTATAACACACAAAAATTTCAGTCTTTAAAAAGCTTGAAAAAACAAGCATTTCAAGCCAAAAGGTTAAAATTGTTAATTTAATTTTTAATAATAGAAAACATTTTCTGCCTGATTGGGCTTAAAATCTAGCCTTATTCTTGCTTTCCAGCTTGGCAGAGGCTTCGGTTTTGGCCATTCCTTGGCCTTCAAGCATTATTTTAAAGGCCTGGCGATCAAAGGTGTCCAAAACTGCGGTTTCATGGGCTTGGCAGAGTCCAATTGGGTATCCAAACCCTTTACAAATTTGGTCAAAGATAAGGCTGATGAGATTGAATGGCTGCAGCCCAAAGCCTAAAATTTCAAGTTTGGCGATTTCTCCAAACCAGCGCTGGCACGCATGATCTGTGTTTATAAAAAAAGATTTAACTGCAAATTCAGTGTTTTTTATGGCAAAAACTTGGCTTGTGCTTTGAGTGGGCAAAATCACGGAAAAAAGCGCAGAATCGTTACAAGATGAAAGCCGACTGCAGCTCTCCTGTCCACAGGCCCCAACACAGAATTCTTGGTCAAAATATGGCGCTCGACAAAGCAACATTTTTATCAGATTTATAAAGGTCTTGCCGGACGAGCAACTTGTGTAAAAAACAATTGTCAAACCCATTTTTCCAGCCTCTTCAAGAGAGCCAAAAAAACGAGCTGAAAAATCAGGATATGTAATCTTTAATTTATTTCCAAATCGCTCAAGCAAAAAACTAAGTGATCCATCCATGAAAATTATGGGTTTTGAATCAAATTTCTTTGCCCAGGAAATTGCACTTTCCAGCTCGAGCAAATCACGCATCTGCTCAACAAATGATCGATCAATTTTAAATTTATGAGCAAAATCCGATGAGAAAATTGGCTTTAAATCTGACAAAAATTCAACACTGCTTGAGCTTTTTCCATAGGAAAAATACGCTCCTCCGATTTGAATTAAAGCAATGTCAGTTCCAAAAAAATGCCGGTCTGGCAAAATTTGGGAGCCATCAACAGCCAAAACTGAATATTCCTGATCAAAATCTGGGACTTTAAAACTTTGTCCAAAATCACCATCCCAAACTGGCGTGCCAAGCCTTTTTGCACGATCAAAAAGAGCTTTTCCAAACTCTATATTTTCAAAGAGTGGTAATATTTGCTCCCTTAAATATTGGTTTATTGAGACCTCATTTTGATCAAAGACAAGCTTTTTCGTGCTTAGAATTTCAAGTAACTTTGGAGCATTAAACATTGAATTTTACGTTTTAAAAACCACTTTAAAATCTATCCTTTAATTCTCTTAAAGCCTCTCTTGAGATATCTCGCTCCTTTATTTCCTGCTTTTTGTTGATCGCTTTTTTGTGTTTGGCTGTTGCAATGTCAACTTTAACAAGCCCTCGATCATTGAAATAAATTTGCAATGGGATCAGCGTCAGCCCTTTTCGCGAAACCAATCCAGCAAGCTTTGAAATTTCATGCTTTTTCATCAAAAGTTTTCTGGTCTGCCTTGTGTCAACTTTGGCTTTGAAATAGGCCTTTGTGTATTCCTGAATGTGGAAATTTATGAGAAATAACTCCCCATTTCTAACCACCGCATAAGCCTCCGTTAAAGAGGCGCATCCAGCGCGCAACGACTTAACCTCATCGCCGGTGAGCACAATTCCGGCTTGATGTTGGTCGACAATCAAGTAATCGAAAAAAGCCTTTTTATTTTTGCAGATCAGCTTCATTTTTTATAAAAATCTCGCACTAATTTGTTCACTAATAATAAATCATAAACGAAACGGAATAATTAAGGTAGCCGAAATGTTATCTTGCATGATATTCTCTTAATAATTGGTATTTTTATAATAAAAAAGCCTGTGATAAAATGTTAAATAAGCGATTCTACATAAATTTGTTTTATATAGGTCTCGGTTTTTGTGCGCAACCACTATTTGCAAAAGATGAAAAAACTACAACAACCTTTGTCCGTGGAGCCCTTGAGGGCAAGGGTGATATAAATCTCCATGGTTACAGTGTTTTTTTTGATGGCCGAAGCATAAAAACAGACAAATCTGGCAATTTTCAAATAAAAACCGATATCGATCTTTCAAAAGACACTATCGAATCGCTCTCCCAAGACCCACTTTTTATTTTAATCAGCAGTGGGGTTGAGTGGAAAAAAGAACCTAAAACAAAGACCATTAAGAGCGCCTGCCAAAATCCGGCCAAACCATATAAGTGCTATCAAATAAAGGCCATCAGCAATGGACCTGATAAAGAGCCATCCCTCGTGGCAACCGACAAGGACCTCAAGGAAAATAATTGGCAAATTCCAATAGAACGATGCGTTATTTTCCCAATAAATTCTTTCCTCATTCAAGACATAAAAATGCCCCATAAGCTTTTTCAAGGTAACATTTTCCAACTTCCAAAATTAGTCCTTCAAGATGAAAAACCTCTCAAAGAGCACAAATCTAAGACACTTTTGTCCAAAGGTTTCGACAAAGATACACATGACTACAGAACCAAAAATGTAATTCCGCGAGGCCGAGATAAAGGCGTTATAAGAAGCCTCGATTACAAACCTTTTCACGAAGACACTGTTTTTTATGTGAAAAAAACAAAAAATGCATTAAAAAAACCTGTTGAAATAACATTTTATGAACAAAGTTAATAAGATTGTTAAAGATAAATTTCTGATAAATATTTAAGCCAACTTGAGAAGGGAAAATAAAAAATCAAAATACCACTTTAACTTTTTTAAAAGCTGTTTTTTGAAATAAAATTTGAATAAAAACCTATAATTTGGTCAACCCCATCTTGAGCTGCCACTCGCATTTGATCAAACTTTTCCCATTCAACAGCCGCTTTTTCACCAGTGCCTTGAATCTCAATTATCTTCTTAGACTCAGAAAAAACAAAATTAAAATCGGCTGAAGCGTTACTGTCTTCTTCCTGGCAAGCATCCAAAATAACACAATTTCCAACAGCAATTACCGAAACAGCTGCAATTCTTTCCTTTAAAATTGGCCTCTTTAATAGGCCCCTTTTTAACCATTTTTGTTCAGCTAGTTCCAGCGCAAAACTACTGCCAGAAATTGCACAAACCCTAGTTCCACCGTCAGCCTGAATAACATCACAGTCGATATTAATTGTCCTCTCGCCAATTAATGAAAGATCACAAACTGACCTGAGGCAACGACCTATTAATCTGGAAATCTCTACACTTCTTGAATTTTTCGAAACAGAAGAGGATTCGCGCATTGATCTTTTATTTGTTGAACACGGAAGCATTGCATATTCAGCCGTCAACCAGCCAACACCTTTTCCCTTAAGAAAATGCGGAACACCATCTGAAATGCTCACCGAACAAAGAACTTTTGTTTTTCCAAGCCCAAAAAGCACTGACCCATCAGCAAATCCAAACTCATCAACTACTGAGCTTATTTGCCTGAGCTGAACATGGCTTCGCCCATCTGCTCGCACAAAATCTGGTCCATTAAGGCACGCTTTTTCGTCCAACATAGGATTTTATTATTTCAAAGATGGAGCCATCAATTTAATTTTGCCAGAAACTTTGTCATAAGCTTCAACAACAACCTTTATTTTGTCGCCAATTTTGAGATTTTTAGAAAACCCATTTTGATTTTCCTTACTCATCGAGGAAACATGCACCAATCCATCTTTTCCTGGAAAAACCTCAACAAAAATTCCGAAATCTGTCATCCCGCGAATTTGTCCCTCACAGGAATAACCAATTTCAACCTCTCCGGTCAGCGCTCTGACAAAACCAATTGCTTTACTTGCTGAATCCTTGTCGGTTGCATAAATTCTGACATTTCCATCGTCTTGGACGTCGATTTGAACACCGGTCTGACTTATGATTTCTTTAATATTTTTTCCGCCAGGCCCAATCAATGCACCGATTTTGTCTGTCGCAATTTTGACAAAAGAGACTCTTGGAGCTGTTTCAGCCAAGTCACTTCGAGGTCTATCTATAACTTTCTTCATTTCAGATAAAATGTGGATTCTGCCTTTTCTAGCCAGCGAAAGTGCCTCTACAGTTACATTTCTTGGAATTCCAGCTTTGGCCTTTACATCCATTTGAAAAGCAGTGATTCCAACGTCTGTTCCAACGACTTTAAAGTCCATCAAACCAAGGAAATCCTCTGCGCCTGAAATATCTGATAAAAGCGCATATTTACCATCAGAAGATTTCAAAAGACCCATTGCAATTCCTGCAACCATGGCCTTTAATGGAACCCCGGCATCCATAAGCGCAAGCGTTGTTGCGCATGTTGTTGCCATTGATGAAGATCCATAGCATTCCAAAATATCGACAACTGACCTTATTGTGTAAGGAAATTTTTCATGATCCGGTAAAACATCGGCAAAAGCTCTTTCGGCCAAATATCCATGCCCAATTTCACGCCGCCCAACGCCTCGTAGTTGCTTAACTTCACCGGTGGCAAATGGTGGGAAATTGTAGTGGAGCATAAAAGTTCGCTCTATAGTTCCTTCAAAAAGTGAATCCTCTTTTTGAGCATCAGAAGCCGTTCCAAGGGAAATGCTTGCAAGAGCGTGCGTTTGACCACGCCTAAAACTTGCCGATCCATGAGTACATGGTAAAAGCCCAATAACACCACTAATTTGTCTTATCTGATCAAAGCTACGGCCATCAAATCTCTTGCCAGCACCGATGATAACATCGGGAATTATTCGCTTGACTTCAAGATCATAAACTAAATCCAATAATCCTTTGCTCACCGCTCCGGAATTAACTTCACTTTCAAATTTAGACATCACAAGAGATTTAGCTTCATTCATATTCTTAGAAAAAGCAGCCTTATCGCCTGCAAACAAAATTGTGTCCCAATCCTTTGGCATTGCCGCTCTTACTTTTTCTTTCCAAAGAGAAAGATCATTTTGTGAGCCCAAATTACTTTCGACTTTGAGTGCCTCAACAATTTCTTCCTGCCATGCAAGTTGTGGTTTTATACTCTCAAAGGCCAAATCTAAGACGTCCATAAGCTCTTCTTCACTTATCTGGGTGCATCGACCTTCGACCATACAAATACCATCTTTATTACCAGCCACTAGAATATTGTCGCGGGAATCTTTAGACACTTCGAAATTCGGATTTACAACCCACTTTCCATCCTTTTTGCAAATTTGAACCGCACCAACAGGTCCCAAAAATGGAATCCCTGAGATCATTACAGCTATCGATGAAGCCAAAACACCCATGATAACCGACGGAAAAGTTCCATCCGAAGAAAGAAGGGTAGAAAGAACCTGTACTTCATTTGAGAAGTCTTCAGGGAAAAATGGCCTAATTGAACGATCAATAACTCTTGAAGCTAAAATTTCTTTATCAGAAAGGCGACCCTCTCTTTTTATAAATCCACTTGGAAATTTACCTGCAGCAGAAGGTCTCTTCCTAAATTCAACTGTCAACGGCATAAACCCGGAAACATCGGATGTTTCTTTTGCCGCAACCACAGTTGAAAGCAGAACGTTTTTGCCACATATCAACCACGCCGCGCCATCGGCCTGATCAGCATATCCACCGATTTTCACTTCAAGATCTGTTCCATGAAGTTTGAAAGTTTTATTCATTTTTAAAGTATCTCCATCGATGGATTTTTTAATAAACTTTTAAATTAAGCCTTAATTTTTTTTGTAAGCAATGCAGCTTTTTCTGGACTGTTTTTTTCCAAATAATTCATCAAACGACGTCTTTTTCCAACCATTTTCAAAAGTCCTCGTCGTGAAGAATGGTCCTTGTGATTTTTTTCTAAATGACTCGAAATAAGCTTTACACGCTCAGTTAAAATTCCAACTTGAGCTTCAATTGACCCAGAATGCTCTTCCGATCCAGCCCACTCAGCAACGACTATTGATTTAATAATTTTTGTCATTTTTGATTCCACCTTTCAAAAGCCATAACTGGTAGGCACGAGCGGATTCGAACCGCTTGCCTTCGCTACGTCAAAGCGACGCTCTACCAATTGAGCTACGTGCCTTCCTTAAAACAACCTTTAACCTAAAGAAATATTATCCAGTCCCGCTTCTAATTCCTCTTCTTCACAAGCCTCTTTTTCAAGCTCTGACATATTATCACCAAGGAACTTATCCCTAAACTCAGGAATTCCGGTTCCTGCAGGAATGAGTCTACCAATGGCAACATTTGATTTCAAGCAGCGCAAATAGTCAACTTGCCCTACAACAGCCGCCTCAGAAAGAATTCTTGTTGTTTCCTGGAAAGATGCTGCTGCAATAAAGCTGTCGGTTTCAAGCGAAGCCTTTGTAATACCCATCAAAATAGGCCTTGATATCGCAACTCGCTTGCCTTCAGCCACCAGCGCACTGTTAACCGATTGCAAATGTATCTTGTCAACCTTTTCGCCAAGTACAAAGTCTGCGTCGCCTGGGTCAACAATCTTCACTTTTCTGAGCATTTGACGAACAATAACCTCGACGTGCTTGTCATGAATTCTAACACCCTGCGTTGTATAAACCTCTTGAATCTCTTTGACAAGGTACTTTTGAGTTTCGTCAGGACCCATTATCCTTAAAATGTCATGCATACTTGGAACACCAGAAGTCAACTGAGCACCAGAAACGACCTCTTCTCCATCCTCAACATTCAATCTTTTATTTCGAGGAATGTTGTATTCATAAACATTTCCTGCCACATCAGTAACAGTAAGCCTTCTTTGTCCTCGATGTATTCCGCCGAAAGCAACCTTGCCATCAACATCGCTTAAAACAGCAACGTCTTTTGGAATTCTTGCTTCAACAAGCTCAACAATTCTTGGCAAACCACCGGTAATATCGCGAGTTCTCTTTTCTTCTCTTGGAAGAGTTGCAAGAACTTGGCCAGGCATAACCATTTCACCGTCAACAACGGTCAAATTAGCGCCTGTTGGCAAGTGATATCGACAAATCTCTGTTCCAGAATCATCCAAAATAGTTACGCAAGGTTGACGTTTCTCGTCTTTTCGTTCAAGGATAACTTTTATAGAAACGCCTGTTTCTTCATCATACTTTTCTGCAAAAGTGGCATTTTTGATTAAATCAAGGAATTCAACCTTTCCTTTTTCTTCACAAAGAATCACGCCATATGGATTACGCTCAAAAAGCCTTGTTCCCTTCTTTATTTCTTGACCGTTTTCAACGAAAAGCAAGCTTCCGTACTCTATTTTGTGCGTTTCAAGCTCTCTACCATCGTTTGCAATGATGGAAAGCCGAGATCTTCTATTAACAACAACAGCCTGATCCTTTGAATTTTTAACAAAACGCAAGTGTTTTAGCTGAACCTTTCCGTCATATCGCGAATCTCTGTGATAAACTTCAATCAGTCCACTAGCCGTACCTCCCACATGGAAGGTCTTAAGCGTCAACTGCGTTCCAGGCTCACCGATCGATTGTGCTGCAATAATTCCAACAGCAACTCCAATGTTAACCATTTGCCCAGTAGAAAGATCCAAACCATAACAATTTGAACAAATTCCACGTTTTGCGCCACAAGTCAATGGCGATCGTACACCAACCTTAGAAACAGCTGAATCTTTCAGTTTTGAAATCACTGCTTCGTCAATTAATGCACCTTGAGAAATAATTAACTCTCCAGAAATCGGATCCTTAACATTCTTCACGCAAATTCGACCGTAAATACGATCTGCAAGCGGCTCGATAACATTTCCGGCCTCTTCAAGGGCTGTAACCTCGATGAATCCGAGCGAATTACAATCTTGAACAGTGACAACCACCTCCTGTGCCACATCGACCAATCGTCGTGTTAAGTAACCAGCATCGGCAGTTTTCAAAGCCGTATCAGCCAAACCTTTTCGCGCTCCGTGGGTCGAAATGAAATATTCAAAAACACTCAAACCTTCTTTGAAATTTGCCAAAACTGGCGTTTCTATAATTTCTCCAGAAGGGTTGTACATCAATCCTCTCATTCCATTGAGCTGTCTTATTTGCTGCTTGCTTCCCTTTGAGCCTGAATCAAGCATCATGAAAACTGGATTGAAATCTTTTGCGTCAACCTCTTTATTTTCACTGGCCAAGTTATCCAAACGTTCCATATTATCCATCATTGCATTTGCAACACCTTCAGTTGCCTTTGCCCAAATCTGAATAACTTTATTTCGTCGTTCACCGTTTGTAATAACACCTTTTTTATAAAGGTCCTCAGCCTTTTCAACCTCATTGAATGCCGATTTTACAATTTTCTCTTTTTCAAGAGGAATCACCAAATCACCCATTCCTATCGAAATTCCTGAACTAGTCGCTGTTCCAAATCCAAGTTTTTTGATTTTGTCGAGAGTGACAACAGTTTTTTCTAGCCCACAAATTGAATACATTTTCGAAACAACTTTTCCAATGTCCTTCTTTTTCATTGCAATGTTGAACATGTCAAAGTTGAGTTCTCGAGGGAACATTGAATAGAAAATTATTCGTCCCATCGTTGTTTCAATCGACTTGCCATCTGCAAAACGAACAGTGACTCCGGCTTGAATATGAACATTTCCATGTTGATATGCCGAAAGCGCATATTCAATTGATGGGAAAACCGATCCTTCTCCGGCAACATTTCGTTTCTTCTTCGTCAAAAAATATAGCCCCAAAACCATATCCTGAGTTGGTACAGCCAAAGGTCTTCCATGGGCTGGAGAAATAATATTTTTCTCGGAAATCATCAAGGCAATTGCTTCTTTGACAGCATTCCTACTCAAAGGAACGTGAACTGCCATCATGTCACCATCAAAGTCAGCGTTGAACGCCAAACAGACCAGTGGATGCAACTTTATTGATTTTCCTTCAACCAATATTGGATAAAAAGCCTGGATACCAATTCTATGTAACGTTGGGGCACGGTTGAGTAATACCGGTCTGTCTTTTACAACAAACTCCAAAACCTCCCAAACCTCTGCCGTCATTTGAGAAACCATCTTTTTTGCGGCTCTCAAATTTATAGCCAATTCGCGTCTTTGAAGCTCTGCATAAACATATGGCTTGAACAACTCAAGAGCCATAAGTTTTGGCAATCCACATTGATTTAATTTTAACTCTGGTTCGACAACAATCACTGATCGACCAGAATAATCAACCCTTTTTCCAAGGAGATTTTGCCTAAACCGACCCTGCTTTCCTCTAAGCATTTCGCTCAAAGATTTCAACGGTCTCTTGTTGGCACCACGAACTGCCTGACCTCGTCGACCATTATCAATTAACGCATCGACCGATTCCTGCAGCATTCTTTTTTCATTTTTTATAATTACTTCAGGCGCTTCTAAATCAATCAATCGTCTAAGTCGAATATTTCTATTCAAAACCCTTCTATAAAGATCATTTAAATCAGAACTTGCAAACCTGCCACCCTCAAGAGGAACAAGTGGTCGCAAATCAGGCGGAACCACAGGCAAAACTCTCAAAACCATCCACTCTGGACGAATTCCGGCCTCAAGCATGCCCTTTAAAATTCGATATCGCCTTGAAAGTTTCAACTTATTGGAGGCTGACCCAGTTACCTTTATCTCTTCCTGAATTCTGTGAAGTTCGAAATTAATATCAAGCTGTGAAAGAGCTCTAGAAACCGCCTCTGCACCCATATCAGCTGAAAATGCAACGTCCTCAGGATTAGCTTTGACATACTCGTCAAATTCCTGAATCGACAAAACAGTTTTTACAGGATAAGGCGAAGAACCCTGGCTAATGACAAGGTAACTATCAAAATAAACCACTCGCTCTATATCTCGAACGGTCATTTCAAGGATTAAGCTTAAGTAGCTCGGAACACCTTTCAAGAACCAAATGTGACAGACTGGCGAAACCAGCTTTATATGCCCCATCCTTTCGCGTCTGACCCTTGATTGAATCACCTCAACACCACACTTTTCACATGTGACACCTCGATGTTTCATCCTTTTATATTTTCCGCAATTACATTCCCAGTCCTTTTGAGGACCAAAAATTTTTGCGCAAAATAGACCATCTCGCTCAGGCTTTAAAGTTCTATAATTTATGGTTTCAATTTTTTTAACTTCACCATAAGAAAGAGCCTTAATTTTATCCGGAGAAGCTATTCCAATTCTGATAGCATCAAATTTAATAGTGCTTATATATTCTTTAAATCGTTCTAAAATTCTGTCACTCACTGAACCAGTTCCCGATCCGACTCAAACAGATCTACTTGCAGGCCTAAACTTTGAAGCTCCTTTACCAACACGTTAAAAGATTCTGGCAATCCAGGCTCTGGAACATCATCTCCATGGACAATGGCCTCATAAGTTTTAGATCTACCAGTTATATCATCTGACTTTATGGTTAACATTTCTTGCAATGTATATGCTGCACCATAAGCAAATAATGCCCATACCTCCATCTCACCAAGTCTTTGTCCACCAAATTGTGATTTTCCACCCAAAGGCTGCTGAGTGATCAACGAGTAAGGCCCAACCGACCTTGCGTGGATTTTGTCGTCCACCATATGATTTAATTTCATCATATAGGTATATCCAACAGTTACCGGCTGCAAGAATCGCTCTCCAGTTCTTCCATCAAACAAAGTATATTTTCCGTCTAGTGGCAAATTAGCCTTTGCAAGCATTCCGCAAACATCATTTTCAAAATCTGCTCCATCAAAAACTGGTGTTTTAATATGAAGGCCATTTTTAATTATAAATCTTGCGGTTTTATGCAATCCGTCTTGCCCATAGGTTTTTTCTATATTATCGACAACCTCTTTTCCAAGAAGTGCAGCCAATTCATCGTAAACATGTTTGTCCGACAACTCTTGAAGTCGCTTGCCAAGATCCTGTCCAATTTTCTTACAAGCCATTCCAAGCATCGTTTCAAGTATTTGCCCTAAGTTCATACGACCAGGAACACCAAGAGGATTCAATACTATATCAACAGCTCGACCATCCTCTAAATAAGGCATGTCTTCAATATTGAAAATCTTTGAAACAACACCCTTATTTCCATGTCGTCCGGCCATCTTGTCACCAACAGAAATAGCTCGTTTCATGGCAATATAAACTCGAACCATTTTAATAACGCCTGATGGAAGATCATCTCCACGCCTCAATTCAGATATCTTATCTGCACGTAGAGCCTTCAAAACCATCATTCTATCTTCAAATAGATCTTTAAATTCAGAAATTTTCTTTGAAGCAGATCCAATTTTGACCAACTCATCAAAACTAAACGTTTCTGGCGCCTTTGATCCTAGCTTGGATTTAAGCGTTTTATCGCTCAAAAACTCCTCAACCATTTTAGCTTTCAACGTGTCTTTAATTATATCGATTTGATAGGACAAATTGTCGTCTACTTTTGCGATTTCTTTGTCTACGTTATCCTTATATCTCTTGTCCTTTCTGACACCACTTCTTGAAAACACCTTTACATCGATTACAGTTCCATTAACTCCTGGCGGAACTCTTGATGATGTGTCTCGAACTTCTCTTGATTTTTCACCGAAAATGGCTCTCAAAAGTTTTTCTTCTGGCGAAACTTGAACGTCACCTTTCATTGTGACCTTTCCAACCAAAATACTGCCAGGACAAACTCGTGTTCCAACTTTGACTATTCCATCCTCATCAAGCGCTTCTAGCTCTTTTTCACTAATTCCAGGAATATCTCGAGTAATCTCTTCAGCACCCAACTTTGTATCTCGCGCCTCTACTGAAAATTCTTCAACTCGAACCGATGAATAGACTTCATCAAAAACAAGTCGCTCGCTTATCGCGATAGCGTCCTCAAAGTTATAACCATCCCAAGGCATAAATGCCACCAGGACATTGTTTCCAAGCGAAAGCTCTCTATTTGAAATTGCTGATCCATCGGTCAAAATCTCACCGCGCTTAACAAGCTGTCCCTCAGCAACGATCGGAGTATGATGAATCCAGGTTTTATGACTAGACAAACCAACCTTTTTCAACTCATAAACATCGATTGGGTTTGAAATCCATTCTTCATCGGACATTTCGCTTCTATCAAGCTCGATAATAATCTTATTTGAAGAAACAAATCGAACAATTCCTGAGTTTTTTGCAAGAACAACAGATCCACCTGAAGCCACAACCTCTTTTTCAACACCGGTTCCAACAATTGGAGCCCGCGGAGAAATCAAAGGAACAGCCTGTCGCTGCATATTAGATCCCATCAAAGCTCTATTTGCATCATCATTTTCAAGAAATGGAATCAAGGCTGTTGCAATAGAAACAAGCTGTCGCGGCGATGCATCGATCAAGTCTACTTTTTCAGCAGGGAAAGCGACAATTTCCCCATCTTTCCTAGCTAAGACAGTTTTGTCCTTTATTTTACCGTCTTTGTCGATTTCAATCTTCGCTTGAGCAATTATTTTCCCTCGCTCTTGAAAAGCATCGAGCATCACAACGTCTGAACAGACCTTTCCATTTTCAACTTTTCGATAAGTTGTTTCTAAAAAGCCTAATTTATTGACGTTTGCATAGGTCGCCAAAGATGAAATCAAACCAATATTGTGTCCATCTGGTGTCTCAATTGGGCAAATTTTTCCATAGTGAGAGGAGTGAACATCTCGAACTTCAAGCGAAGCCCTATCCCTAGTGATTCCACCAGGCCCAAGAGCTGAAAGCCTTCTTTTGTGAGCCATCTCAGAAAGCGGATTGGTTTGATCCATAAACTGAGACAACTGACCAGTTCCAAAGAAGCCATTCAAAACTGCTGAAATTGGTTTTACATTGATAAAATCATACGGCATGAGCGATGTCGAAGCGTCCTGAAGCCTAAACCTCTCTTTAACTATTTTTTCAACACGCACAAAACCTGAATATAATTGATTTTGTAAAAGCTCATCAACAAGCCTTACACAACGACTACTAAGGTGATCAATATCATCAATCTCCCCTTCACCACGCTCTTTAAGCCCAATTAAATACTTCACACACTCTAAAATATCCTCCTTTGTCAAAGAGGTTTGTTCGTTAGGTATATTTAATTCAAGCTTCCTGTTAATTCTTACGCGTCCAACTTCTGTCAAATCATAGAATCGAGGACTGAAGAACATATCCTTGATAGTTTCCATCATCACATCGATCGATGGGACGTCACCAGCTTTGATTTTGCAATAAACTTCCATTATTGCCTTTTCATAAGAAGTAACAGAATCAACTGAAAGTGTTATTGCGATAGATGGTTGAAACAAATATCCAGAATTATCAATTATAACAACTAAACCAGAATCAATTATTGAAAGGCGCTCAAGCACATCTTCAGAAATGCAATCTCCAGGCTCTAATAAGATCTCACCGGTGCTTTCATCGACAAATTGCTTTGCGCAAAAACGATTAACCAAGAACTCTTTTTTGATTGAAAGTTTTGAAATTCCATTCTTTTTTAAAAGCTTTACAGCTTCTTCAGTTATTTTCGAACTTTCATGCAATTTATCGCTGACTTTATCAGGAATCAAAAAATAAGCTGTTCGACAACCAACAAGATCCTGATCAACCGTCTTAAAGAATTCACCGTCTTTGAAATGGATTGTTTCAAGCTTATAAAATAACTCTAAAAGCTTATCTCTTTCAATTCCAATTGCCTGAAGAAAGGTTGTCGCTAAAATCTTTTTTCTTTTGTCGATTTTAACGTAAAGAACATCCTTGCTATCAAACTCAAAATCAAGCCAAGCCCCTCTTGCCGGAATAAGCCTTGCCGAAGGAAGAGGATCACCCCTCATATCCTTAGTTTTTTTACTTAAAACAAAGAGTATTCCAGGCGCTCTATGTATCTGGCTAACAACAACTCGATCAACACCATTTATTACAAAAGTACCTTCACTTCCAAGCTTTATGTTTCCGTCTTTATCAGTGTATTGGTCGACCATAACTGGCATTGAACAAAAGAAAACATCCTGCTCTCTAATGTCCTTTATCGACTTCTTCTTTTGCTCAGGAGTCACATGATCCCAACTAACAAGCCTCAAACGAACTTTGAGCGGCATAGAAAATGTCTTTCCACTATGACGGCAATTCTCAGCTGACATAGTATTTTTAAGACTAACTCTCGAATGGCACTTTGAGCATCGTTTATATCTCAACTCAGCCTTTGAACAACCTTTGCATTTGGTAGACTCATCTATTCTTCCAACACCAGTCTTTTTGCAGCTTAAACAAACCCATACATAACGTTTTTCTATGCCCGTAAGAGTGCCGCAAACGCAAGCCCAGTCGCCCAATTCGTAACTTACAAACTCCAAAGAAATCTTATCTCCATTGTCTATAGGAAAAACATTCCTAAAAACTTTTTCAATACCTATATTCCTTCTTTCGCTTGGAAGAAAGTCCAATTGAACAAAATCATTAAAAGAACGCGACTGTATTTCAATTAAATCAGGAAGAGTCGCAAACTCGCGAACCTTTCCAAAATTTTTCCTGGGAGTCTCTGTATACAATTTAATACCTGAAGCTGCGCCTACATTTTTAGCCATATTTTAAAATAGACCCCCTTGCAAAATTTATCAGAACATTGTGCCCAGCCAAAGCTAAAAACATAGCCTGCACAACACACCTATACATCGTATAAATTAAGCCAATTCTACAGTTGCTCCAGCCTCTTCTAACTCCTTCTTCAATTTTTGAGCATCTTCTTTTGGCATGGCCTCGCTGACTACACAAGGAGCACCATCAACCATATCCTTAGCCTCTTTCAATCCCAAACCAGGAAGAGAAGCTCTCAAAGCTTTGATAACCTTGATTTTTTGATCTCCAGAATCCTTGAGATTTACTTTATATTCACTCTTTTCTTCACTTTTAGCAGAAGCAGCTGCCGATGAGTGAGAAGGAGAAGCTTCTACAAAAGAAACTTGCGCTGAACCAGAAACACCAAATTCTTCCTCTATTGCTTTAACCAAATCGGCCAACTCAATCACTGTAAGTTTTTTTATGTCATTTAAAATTGTATTTACAGGCATTGTAAAATCCCCAGAAAACTAACTTATTAACTAACAACAAAAATCGTTTTCAAACAACCTACGCAACATTAAGATTTATTAAGCCCATTTGAAACTTCGTTTAAGGACCTAGCCAACCTAGCAATAGGCGAATTTAAAGCTCTAGCAAGACGAGCAACCAGTACATTGAATGGAGGGATCGATGCCAATCTATGAACTTCTGATTTATCCATAAACTGTTTTTTAAAAATGCCTGACACCAACTCCATTGCTTCATTTTCTGTACCAAACTCTAACAAACTCTTAGCAACAGACTGAGATTGTTTACTTGAAAAAACAACCCCTATTTGCCCACCGAAAGTTTTTGTCAAATCATCATTATTTGAGCCAGAATTGTTAACAGCGATCTTCATCAATCGAACTTTACCAATTTTTAGACTCGCACCTTCTGACCTGAGCTTAGATCGCAAGTTTTGTATCTGCAAAACAGACAACTTGCCAACTTTAATCACAAAGGAAGATTCACTCGCCTTAAAGGCTTCAGAAAATCCCTCAACAAATGCAGATTTCTCTCTTCTGTTCATGAAATTTTACCTCGCCACTACTCAATCTTAACCGGAAACCCTATTCCCATCGTCGAGGAAACCACCATTTTCTTGAAAAAATTACCTTTCGATGTAGCTGGCTTACTTGCTCTAATTGAAGACAGCAATGCCTTCAAATTTTCCTCAAGCTTCTTTGTTCCGAATGATATTTTTCCAAACATGGCATGAACACAACCACCCTTGTCATTTCTAAAAGATACTCGGCCTTTCTTAATTTCTGATATTATTCCTTTTATGTCAGAACTAACTGTGCCAGATTTTTTATTTGGAAGAAGTCCTTTTGGTCCCAAAACCTTAGCTGCTCGACCTATCAGGCCCATCATATCAGGTGTTGCAACAGCTACATCAAACTCTAGCCAACCACCTTCTATTTTTTCCAAAAGATCCTCTGCTCCAACATAATCAGCCCCAGCTGACTTTGCAAGATCCTCATTGTCACCACGCACAAAGGCCAACACACGAACTTTTTTACCAGTTCCATGTGGCAACATTGCTGCTCCTCTGACAACTTGATCTCCTTTTGAAGGATCTATTCCAAGAGATATATCCACTCCAACAGATTCATCGAACTTTGCATATGCAGTCTTTACGACCTTTTCAAGAGCCTCTCGAGTCGTCATTGGCTCAAACCGCTCTCCAGCCTCCTGCAATGCTAACTTATATTTTTTGCCTATTTTTGCCATTATTTAATAACTCAGAAGAGTCGATAACCCTTCCTAGCCCTCCACCTTGATGCCCATACTTCTTACACTTCCAGCTATAACTTTTTTTGCAGCTTCAATGGAAAAAGCATTTAAATCAACCATTTTAGATTCAGCAATTTTTTCTATTTGCTGCCAGGAAATTTTACCCGCAACAGCCTTTCCAGGTGTTGAAGATCCCTTTGCAATCCCCAGAGCCTTTCTTACCATTTCGGTAACAGGTGCAGTTTTTGTCACAAAATCAAAAGTTTTATCTTTATAAATTGTAACAACTACAGGAACTGTCTCACCTTTTTTGTTTGCAGTTCGCTCATTGAACTGCTTACAAAAATCCATAGCTTTGACACCATGAGGTCCCAATGCCGATCCAACCGGTGGCGCTGGTGTTGCCGAACCACCCTGAATCTGTAACTTTAAAATTACTTTAATTTCCTTGGCCATGATACAACTACCTCTTTACTTGATCAAATCCCAAACCTATGGCGGTCATTCTACCGAAAATGCTCACCATGACCTTCATTCTTTCTCTTTCTTCATCAAGCTCTTCAATTATTCCAACAAAACCTTCAAATGGGCCACTTGTTATATGAACCTCCTCTCCAATATTGAAGGCTGCGGTTTCATTCTTAATCTTTACCTTTCCACTTATCTGCTCAAATATTTTCTCAACTTCAGAATTTGAAAGTGGCGCTGGACTATCTCCACCTAAGAAACGGTGCACTCTTTGCGTGTCACAAACCATACGCCTGGAATCGCCATCCATCTCCATTTCAATGATTAAATATCCAGGAAATATCTTTTCCCTTTGCTCAGAATCACTAGATGGATTTTGAGAGTTTTCAGGAATCAAAATCCTTCCAAACTTTTCCTCAAACCCCAATTCTCTAATTTGTGCCTCTAAATCAGCCTTGACCAACGCTTCAGTTCCAGTCAAAACTTGAACAACATACCAACGCTTCATAAAACCATACTCACATCAGACACGCAAACAAAAAACCCTAGGTAAATAACCATCTGAGCGCTGAAGAAAAAAACCAGTCCATAAAACCAAGAACCACGGAAGAAAAAGCTACGGTCACCATGACAACGATAATATGGCCAATGAATTCATCCATCCCAAGCCAAGTTATCTTTTGTATCTCTGATCTAACCTCTAAAAAAAATGTCAAAATAGACATCTACTCAAAACTCCCGAAGAAATGGCAGGCCAGGAGGGATTTGAACCCCCAACCATCGGATTTGGAGTCCGCCGCTCTGCCGTTAGAGCTACTGGCCTCTGGCAAAAACCAACAATTTTTCGCGTTAAAAACTACTTAGTTTCCTTATGTGGAGCATGTTTTCCACACTTTTTACAAAATTTGCTCAGTTCAAGTTTATCAAAAGATCTCTTTTTTGAAACCCTGAAGCTATAATTCCTAAATCCACACTGTTTACAACCCATGTGAACTACAACTCTATTCTTAGCCATTCGTCAATCCTACAACATGTATGGAGCCCCCGACTGGACTTGAACCAGCGACCTCTTCCTTACCAAGGAAGTGCTCTACCACTGAGCTACGAGGGCAAAATCTTGTTCAAGAAACCTTATCTACTGCATCGTTCCACAACAATTATCGCTGTTTTACGAAGATAAAAAAGGGCTGAGTCTAAAATTTAAAAACAATAGTATAACAAAAAACGTTAATCAACTAGGCTTTTTTAATAAAAATTA
>CAYTZU010000002.1:14737-22373 GCA_964442725.1 uncultured Pseudomonadota bacterium | reverse complement strand
TTTTAATCCGTACTTAAAAAATGGCCGAACCTTCCATAAATAATGATAGGCAAATTGATCTATGACAAAGACGACCGTTATATTTGGAGCAATATTGGATGTCAAAGGTCTGGCGTGATTGAAAAAAAGCGTTGAAAATAAGGATAAAAATATTATTTTTAAACAATTGCGATTCATCTTAAAAACCATAAAACCGCTCTCTTTAAAAAGCATAGGGAATTATTTTCTACTCATTATGCTAAATTAAGTCGGTACTTTTAAACCTTGCGCAAAACTCTTTCAAGACAAGCCTAATTATGAACCTTTTTATAAAAAATATAATTTTTACATCGATTTTATCATCAACTTTATTGGTTCATTGCGGACACATTTACAGGGCAGAAATTAACTATAAAACCAACAAACTCCGCCTATTTTTGACTGAAAACATGGAAAACAAATTTATTTTAAGCGACAAAATTTATTCACTGTTTTCAACACCATATTTGAAAAACGCTCAAATTTATGTACTCAGAGAAAAAAAGCATTCAAAAAAGCCAATCGGCAACAAAATAAAATTCATAATTGAGGCCGAAATTGATTGCACGCTTTATAAACCAGGAAAAAAAGATCCTGGACAATTAGCATTGAGCTTTTTCTGCAAGGAAAATGGCCGGATAACAACTGAGCTTTCAACCTCAAAATTATCCGACCAAGTAACAAATTTAATTGATCGCCTGGCAAAAAACAGACTTAATGATAGTTAAATTTCCTCCTCAGAATCGTCATCATCAAATGAGAATTCATCTTCATCATCATCCAAACCAAGCTCTTCATCATAAAACAACTTCTTTTCAGTTTCTTTTCTATGCATCTCGGTTGTATGACGATCTTTTGACCTTCGAACCGCTTCGATGATCTTTTCCATGGCCTCATCGACAGCAATATAAATTTCTGAATTAACCGAATGCGCCTCCGTGCGAATTTCCTTTGAGTTTAGGTTAATTTCAATTTCATGGTGTGCTCGGTGCGGATTATATTTTATATGAACTTCAATTTCTTGAGGAAGACCGGTTCCCGCAAGGAGTTTTTCGAGTTTATCGATCTTGGAATTTGCATGATCTTCTAAAGCCTCAGAATGCGGCATATTGTGAAAGGAAATCCTTCGTTCAATCATCTTAAACCTTTTCCTATGTTACAAAACCCAATGTCAAAAAATTCAAAATTTCCGGTTAAGTTTATATAACTTTTTGGCTTTGAAAAGGCGGCAACGTCCTATATCAAAACAAAAACTATGAGTAAGTAAGCCGAACTGGACAGCCAAAGAGGTTAAGCTTTGATCGCAAGATATTTTCCACATAACGGAGGTGCGAATCATCAATTAAAATCGGCATATTAAACTTTATATGAAAGGCCGGCACCACGTCTTTTACAACATTGACTCGCCAAATTTTAATTGCGTGCTCTTGTTTGAAAAGAGGCCTTTTTATGATGCTTTCTTTGAGGATCTCATCCACATATCCCTCATCGATTTGTGCATGGCAACGGGTCCAAATCCCCTCAATCAGGTTCTTTAATTTGCCAATATTTCGATTTTCTTTACATGAAATTCTGATCAATGGGATTTTATCGGTCAACTGAGGATATTCTTCAAGCGAATGATTTAAAAACTCAATCAAATCTTGGTCCATCAAATCGGATTTGTTGACGGCTAAAATAATTGCCTTTTTTTGCTCAATGGCGTAGGAAAGGATCTTCAATTCCTGAGCACAAATCTTTCCTTGTGACCCATCAATGACCATGACCGCCACATCAGAGCGTCTGATGGCCTCCATCGATGTTTTTACCATGAGAATTTCAAGATCATCTTCCACAGAGCGTTTTCTTCGAACACCAGCTGTATCGGTTATTTGGAAAAGCTTTCCGTTAATTGAAAATTTATCAACAATCGATTCTCGCGTCGTTCCAGCAAAATCAGCAACTATCGACCGATCGTGGCCAAGAATAATATTCAAAAGTGATGATTTACCGGTGTTTGGCTTGCCAATGATGCAAACTTTTCCAAAGGGCTGTTCATCGGCCTCTTTTTTCTTTGGCGCAGGAATTTTTTCGCAAACTAAATCTAAAAGATCTCCCACTCCACGCGCATGAAGTGCCGAAATTGCCATCGGTTTGCCAAGTCCCAGCTGCATAAACTCAAAAATAGCTTTGTCTTTTGACTCGTCATCAACTTTGTTGACTGTCAAAATGACCTCTTTGCCAGATTTTCTCAAAATTTTGGCAATCTCAATGTCTTTTGTTGTTGGACCTGTCGTGACATCACAAATCATGATTACAAGGCTTGCCTCTTCTAGCTTTTTAAAAAAGGCTTGGCGAATCAAATCTTCGATTATTCCACCCTTTTCAAGCCCTCCGATATCGGCCAGGCGAAAGTGGAACTTGTTCCATTTAACTGATTCCTCGATCCAATCTCGAGTCACCCCATTTCTGTCAAAAACCAGACTGACATTTTTACCAATGATCCTGTTAAAAAGGGCTGATTTGCCAACGTTTGTGCGTCCTGCAAGTAAAACCAGGGGTTCTGTTTGTTGCATTATTCCGGTGCTCTCTAAAAAAACTATGACTTTTTCAATCAAATTATTTGTTGGTGATATCCTCGACTCTACCGGCAAAAAGCTTTATGAGCAAGTTTGATTTTGGCCACTTTTCCTTGTCACTGATGTCAAGCGGAACAAAACTGGTCTTTTTTGCATAATTTGAAGATTGATTTTTGTTGGCAAAATTGCTCTGTGCAATGCTTGGAAGCCTCTCTTTATCGATGTTTTGAACTGGCTTTGGCTCAAAAACTATTTTTTTTTCACTCGGCCCTGGTTTTGAAGCCTGCGCAGCTTTGAGTCTAATTTCTGACACATTCTGATAAAAAGTCACAATTTCCTTTAAAATTAAGCCTTTTGAATCATTAATTTTGCTCGAAAAAAAGTTATTTAACCCCACAATGGAAAGCTCCAAAACCTTTCCATCAGAGATCTCCTCAACTCTGCAAACCTGTTTTAAAATCGATTCCAGTAATCGATCGGCCTTAACTGCAGAAACTGAGACGAAATTTAGCCACGCTTCAGGCAAATTATTTGTGCTGACCAGTTCGACCTCAGGAGCCGTCGATTTAATCTCTTTTGTGATATTGGGCGCTAATTTTGGGCTTTGCTCGGCCTCAAGACCGTTTTTATGATGACTTGAAACTTTTTCAACCTTTAAATTTTTCACACCCGGACCGGTCATCTGAGTCAAAATATGCTCTAAAAACAGCTTTTTATGACTAGTGCGCAAAAAAGAGTCCTCATTGTCCCAGAAAAACAGGCTCAATGACTTTATCGCCTCAAGAGAGCATCCTCGAGAAAGATCGATGATTTTGTCGTTGAGCTCGCCGGAATCAAGCGCTCCGACTTTGGCCCGCAAAAGTTTGGCCAAAAATCCACCAAATTCACGCCAAATGACTTCCGGCCTTTTGCCTGCAAAACAGCCAGCAGAAAGCCTTTGAGCAAGCTCAGAAAGTTTTGAAGTAAAAACCAATTGCCCAATTTCAAAGATCAAATCGCTTGAAACCAGGCCAAATAAGTTTGAAGCAATTTCTAGCTGAGCCGCACAATCTTGCCCCATGCAAGCCCAATGAAGCTGTTCGACGAGGTTTAAGGCGTCACGCAAGGAACCCTCACTTTGCTTTGCAATTATTTTCAAAACATCGACAGAGAGATCAATTTTTTGCTCAAGACAAATTTTGCTCAAAAAATCAACCATTTTGTCTTGATCTATTGGCTTGAAAATTGCATGAAAAGCCCTTGATCGAACCGTGTCAGGGATCTTTGAAAGCTCAGTGGTTGCAAGCAAGAAAATTGCCGATTCTGGGGGTTCTTCAAGCATTTTCAAGAAGGCATTGAAGGCCGATTTACTCAGCATGTGCGCTTCGTCGATTAAATAAATCTTTTTTTTACCGACAACTGGCAGATAGGTGGCCGCCTCCAAAATTTGCCTAACATTGTCAACGCCAGTGTGAGAGGCCGCATCTATTTCAACAAAATCGGGGTGGTTTGCAGCCAAAAACATTTGACATGAATTACATGAATTACATGGGATTTCCAACAACCGACTTTTGAGCGCCTGATCAAGATTTGTACAATTTAGCGCACCGGCAAAAATCCTAGCCGATGTTGTTTTTCCACATCCTCTTTGACCGGAGAAAATATAGGTTGGGAAAAGCCTTCCAAGAGCCAGGCCATTGCAAAGCATTCTTATAGGGATATCTTGCCCAAAAACATTGCCGAAGTCCTTTGGTCTGAGTGCTCGAGCAAAATTTAGATGCGATTTGACCATGACCCTTCAGTTTTTTGAGTTTTAAAGAGATTAATTACCAAAATTTTAGGAGGGGACAACACAACAACGCACCGCTCCTGCTGCTCCTTTTCAGGCCTGACAGATTAAACGACAACAGTGCTTGCCGTCCCCAAATTTAAATAGACTTAATCAAAATCTAAAAAGTCCTTATCGAACAAGGATTCTATCAACTTGTAGAAATTTTAGAAGCTCAATTAATTTTTAGGTCCCCATTCTTGATTAAAACGCTCTCTCGTTTGATGAACTCTATCTGCCCAGCCAGAAGCTGTATTCTCAAGCCAGCCCATCAAGCCTTCTTGCTGTGGCTGATTTACTGGAGTTGGCAATTTTCTTTGAATGGATGATTTGGGTGTTTGGGCACTTAGTTGTGTTCGATTCATAGTTTTTCCTTGATTTGCCACAACAGAAGGGACTGTTCCAACTCCATCCGCAAACCTAACCCGTTTTTTGTTTCCAACATTCGGCGTAGTTGATTTTCGGATAATTGATTTCGGAGATTCCGCTCTAACCGTTGGTGTACGTTGGGTTTGAGGCAAACCTTGTTGAAAAGCTTTTTCAATATTTTTTCGCGCAATAGCCTCTTGATCGAATCTAAAAGCTCTCTCAAGACTTATTCGATCAAAAGCCTCCTGGGTTCTTAGCTGTTTTCGAGACTGAGCTTGCTTGCCTTGTAATTTTAGTCGCCTAACTAGTTCACGATCTTCCTTAGTTAAACGCGGAGTCTTTTCTCTTCTGGCCTCATCCTCAATTTGTGCAATAAGCTCAGCTTGTTCCAATCGACAATTAGTGCAAAGTTCAGGCATTCTTGCCGACCAATTTGCAGGGCTTTTTAGAAATGTATTTTGACATCCCAAACAGGTAAATTTTGGGCTTGTTGGCGGCTGAAAAGATGAATTAAAGGCGAGCGCGTTTACTTTTTCTTTCAACACTGAATTTGTAGTTCTCGGAATTGACAATGGCTTGCTTGATGAGACAAATTCAACAGGCTTGACCACATCCTCTCTGCGAAAAAAACTCTGGAGCCAATCAAAAAATCGTGTACTTCGGGATGGGGAAGCATTCCTGCTCTCCCTCGATAAAGATGGCATTGTTGGAGCAGGCGCAAAAAGATTTGACTGAGCCAATACTGCAATAGTGAAAAGAATAAATTTCATTCTCATGATTTAAGCCCTCCAACGTTTTTATATAGCAGGGACACCGGCAGGACGCATTTCATTTCTTAATTCGCGAAGGCCTCCAAGAGCTCTATCCCAAAAGCTTGGCTGCTGAACGGGTTGTTTGACAGAAGGTTTTTTTAACCGCTGTGCCGTGCCTGACAATCGCGATCTAGGCATGGAAGCTCGAAATTGGTTGTAAATCTTCGCTCTTTGCTCTTCTTCCTTTTTCTTAATTGCTTTTCGCCCGGAGGTTCCTTCCTGATTGAATCTATGATAAAAAAGCCTGCGCTCAAGACTATTCAATAAACATTGAGTACATAAATTAGGACTTTCAGGCGACCAGTTTTGAGGTGTTTTCGAATACAAATTTCCACATTGCCTACAAACAAAATTCTCAATAGGTTGAACCCGACACAATGGGTCAAGGTTATAATTTCTTAAATCTGGCAATGTACTTGGGTCAGGCAATTGCTCTGAATCAATTGAGCCAGGCTCACCTCTCGGCGGTAAAGGTAGTCTACTTGGACTATAAAAATCTGCATCAGGCCTTGCTGGAAGAGAAGATTTTATAGTTTGTAACCTCTCACGCAAATTATCTAAAGAATCTCTTGGGGCAGAAGGTGTTCTCGATCTTGACCTTGGACTAGTTAATCGCGATGGACTCAAGCCCAACAGAGGAGATATTCTTCCATCTTCAGAAGGGCCAAAGCTGGGAGAGTCAAAACTACTGTTGCTCACTTCTGAATCTAGTGACGCAGGTGCTGGCGCGAAGAGGTTTTGTTGAAAAAACCCGATTGCAAGTAACAAAACAAGATATAATCGCTTCATAACTCAAGCCAACAATTATTTAATTCATCATTCTGCCCTAATCATCAACCTAAATGATAGTAGATTTTCAGACTGAAAATAAATATTCGACTTGAAATTATCGTTTATATCTTATCGACCAAAGAAGGCCTTTATTCGAGAAAAAAAATTATTGCTGCGTTTTTTTACTGGCATTTTTTTGAAAGGAGCTTGCCTGGAATCAGTTCGATCATCAACTTTAATGGCTGTTTTTGATCCATTACGGTCCTCTTTTATCAACTCTAAGGCTGGATACCGCTGCTTGACCCTTAGCCCGACTTCCTGGGAAAGTTTGGCCAGTGGAGAATCTTTGTCTCTTTCTGGGTGATCATTTGTGTAGACAACCATTATGACATGCATATTTTTACTGGCCGCAAAGTCTAAGGCCTTTCCTAAGGCTGAACGGAACCACTCAAGCGGATTTTTAAAGGCTCCTAAGCCAAGGCCAGTTAAAACCACCGTGCGACATCCGTTTATAAAAGCTGCCTGAACAAAGCCAAGCATCTGAATTTCGAGAATCCTAGCTGTTCTTTGGAACAAAGCCTCATGTTTGGCATTAAAAGGCCTAGTTGGATTTCGCCGATCAACCAAACCCTTTAAGCAATAACTAAAAGATGTTCCCCAGGCAGCTTTTCTGTGAATTGAATTAAATGCCAAAGCCGGCGTATTTTTAAATGTCTGGCCTCGATTGTCTGGAATGCCCACTGCTTGGCCCAAAAATGAGATCTGCCCAGGCATTTGAAAGCCTATGCAAACTCGACCTAAAGATCGCTCAATTCCATTTGGAAAAAGCGTTGAAGTTTTAAATGAGTCGGTTATTTCGTCATAGAAAACTCCATCTGGATCAAGCTTTATTGGATAACCGAAAAGTAGCGAATGTGCCATTCCAAGCAGCATTCTATAAATCGATTGTAGAATAAAAATGGTCGCCAATGTCTCCCCTTGAACAGCATGGGCCTGCATATTAGAGAGAAGCGTCGTGAAATCACGCACTCCTGTCTCCCAGACCCTCTGCATTGTCAAATCAAAAACCTTCTGTCCACCTTCAAAAGTATTTACTGTAGAGGCTGATTGATAGGCCAAAATTTCATTTGGATTATTAAAATATTGGTGTGATTTCATTAAATCTTGAATCGATCGGCCAGAAATAATTGTAAATTTTGGCGCAAAAAGTGTAAATGGCGCTTGTGCTCGAGCAAGTTGATCAAGAGCTCTGTGATTATAAATTCTGAATCGCGCATTAAAGGCTCGAAATTGGCCATAAA
>CAYTZU010000002.1:0-14727 GCA_964442725.1 uncultured Pseudomonadota bacterium | reverse complement strand
AGCCTCTCGCGCCTGAGGATTTGTAACAAGATCGTGACCAGAAAACTGCGAAATTTTTTCAATAAGCTTATATTCACGACTACCAAATTTGACACCGACCAAATCCCAAAAAGATCTGTCTCTGTAACGATTTCTCAAAGTCGATATAACTTGTTTCTTTGGACCCCTGTTTAACTTTGCAAAAACCGGTATTTCACTTAAAAATTTTATTCTGTCAGGTAAATTCATTGAGGCAAAACTTCGCTCAGGAATCCCAAAAAGGAACTTGAAAGCATCGAAAACGCCTGCTTCTTTCCTAAAAAATGGCGCAAAATCTGGGTTTGAGCTTGAAAAAAGTCGACTTCGATTTGGCGCTAAGTGCCCAATTCTCATTGTTTTGGGTGCAAAAATAGATCGAGGAAAGCAAAAAATGATTACCGCAATAATTGAAGCTAAGACAAAACGTTTCATAAAGTTCACAGCTTTATGCCTCATAAAACCGGAAAACTTAAAATTCAAGGAGGTCAGAGTTCGAATTTATCTATCAAATCACTGAAAATAAAGATCCAGAGAAATAAAACATTCTTGGCAAAAAACTATAAATAAAGTCAAAAAACAATCAAAAAAGTAATTTGTATTTTTCAAATAATAAAAATTATTCAAATAGCGCTTTAAATAAGCGCATAATTTAATTTGTAGCATTTGCCACTTTGTTAAATAATGGAAAAACATGGAAAATTCTAAACTTGCTTTAATTTTGACCCTTTTTGTATTAAATGCCAAATGTGCCGTGAGCACGACAACTTCATCGACCAGTGGCTTATCTTCAGTTTCATCAAGCATTAATTCTGCGGCCTCTGCTGTGGAATCGATTTCTCCCGGCGATGTTGCCGATGCAGTTAAGAGCGACATAAACATTGCCGTAGACAAAGACGCTGCACAAGTAATTGCAACAACAGTTGCCGAATCAGCTCAAAGCCTTGCCAGAGGGATTCAAGATGCTGTCAAACAATTAACCGATGCACTCAAGAAAAATGAAAAGGCTGCAGCTCCAACTTCACCCAGAGCCAACCAAAGAACCTTTAGATAATTTGATTATTTAATTTTTATCAGCCAAGACACTAGAACTCTCTTATTGCCTACTGGAACATTGATTTAGCGAAGTATTCCAGCTATTTAAACCAAAGCATTTTGGAAAATTTCAAGTGCAATATTGAGCCTGATCCCCTGACAATGATAAAAATCAGGGCCTAATTCTTTGAGCCTTTTGTAAAAGCAAACAAATAAGAGAGTTTTTAAGTGTCAAATTTTCAAATTAGTGGGCAACTTAAAATTAAAACATTAGCCGTATTGGCTTTTTCTTTTGTCTTTATTTCAGGGATTTTGGCAGAGGATCCTCAGTCCTCATCATCAACTCAAGGGAAACCAGGCGAGGCCAAAATCGAAGTAAAAATTGATGCAGCAGCAATCGCAGAAACACCAAAAACTGCTTCTGCACAGGAAAAACCTGCATCAACTTCAACAGAATCAAAAAAATCTAATGATATGTCTCTTTCCGACGCATTAATGGCTTTCAAAAAAGAGTCCAAACGCATGTCCGGTTTTCGCAAAAAAGAACGCATAGAAGCAAAAAACGGTAATTCTGCAGAAAGTCAAAAATCCTCTCTTGTCGAAAAAGCTGCTCTGACTGATAAAAATAAACATGCAAAAAGAATAAAATCCGAGCTTGATGCTCTAAAAATAGATAACAAGCGCCTTGAAGACGAAATCATGGGAATGATCGATGAAGACAGCATGCCTGAAAAAGAATTCACCGAAAAAGGACTTCCAGATATTGCTCCAAATTTCCCTGGATACGCTCGCCTGATGAGCAAAAATGGATATTTCCACGCGCAACTTACTTTTGATTCAGCCTCATGGGCTTACAATGATAAAAACAAGGTGGTCGACCTCTCTCAAGCCATCGTTGGATACGCTCCAGTCAAAATTCAAGACGTTCTTCTTATTTCAAGACTTGCAAGGATGAGCAGTGAAAAAAGCAGTGCGGGAGCCTGGATTTCAAGAGGGACAGGATATCAATATCTTGTCGGAGATGTTGCGCTTTCAAATGTGTCCTCAGATATCGAGTGGAAGGCTTTCAATGCAACTAACACGAGTTTGACAGACAGTTTAGAAGCCAGCAAAAGTCTTAAGCTTTACAACCATTATTTAAACAGAATCGCCGACAAGCAGCTTGAATTCAAAGCTGAGACCAGAGGCTTAAATCTCCTCTTAAACTTTTCACATGCTTTGAGTAGAAATTATGCAGTGGGCCTCCAAGTACCAATCGTTTTTAGATCAAACAAAATCGAACTAATAAGCGAATTTACAACTTCAGAACTTGAGGAAATAGCCAGTAGCGACGTTTCAAAGGAAAATCAAAGCGGTCTATTTTTCACTCGTTATCCATCGGGGCTCAAAGACTTTTTTAGAGATGTTTTAGAGAAAAAAGGTTTGACTCCACGACAACGACATAATCAGCTAGGAATCGGCGATATTAGCCTATTTGTTAATAAAAAAATAAATTGCCCAGAAATTGTGACAGCTGGAGTTGTAGGCCTTGGCATCACTTTCCCAAGCGGCGTGAAAACCGACAACAGTTATCTCTGGCCATCGCAGCTGGGCAATGGTGGATTCTGGGAACTTCGCGCTCACTCAAGCCTGTTTTGGAGAAATTCAGGATTTTGTAATCCACATCTTTTCTCCGAGATCAGATTTAAGCTTGGCTCCTCAGTTGAACGAAGAATTTCACGAATTGTTGACCGCAAAAAAGCCAGAACGCGTGACACTGATGGTCTCAAGGCCGGTGATTTGCCTCTTGGAAGCGGGTTTGTATTTAACGTTGAGGCCGAAGACTGGAAAGAAACAGAATCTAAGGTTCCCGCCTTGGCTGACGCACCAATGAGGACGGTCGATTTAAACCCTGGATTAAATTTAAAATTCAGAGCTGGAAACCTGTTCAATGGAATTGCGCTTGCCAAAGGATATTTGGATGTTTATTACCAAGCAGAGTTTGATTTTGAGGACAGCATTGGATTCCGACAAATAAACCCCGATTTTGACACCGAAAGTTTAACCGCCAACACTGAGCGTCACAGTCACACAATTGGTGCCACCTATGCTTACAAATTTGATGATAACTGGAGCTTTGAGCTCGGTATAAGCCACGTATTTACTGGAAAAAATACTCAGAGATCACTACAGATCACCGGTGGGGCTCTTTACAACTTTTGAGCTTAATTCATTAAAAAACTGGCTACAATTATCCATGATGTTTTTGCCAACATCGTAGTCCATCACTATTGAAAATTCAAAGCCATTAGCATTTATTGGGATACAAATACAATCGTCGCGGTTTAATGGATTATTTGCTTTAGAGGCTTCAATAGAAACTTTAATTGTACTCAAAACAATCTTCATAAACTCTATACAATCAATTTTGTCTGCATTTTTAAGATTGAAATTGCGTTCGTAAAATGCCAACGTTTTTTCAATAAACTCTGAAATGAAAAAAGTATAAGTTTCCGACCCCTTCAAATTTCTAAATCCAAAAATTGAATTAACAATGAACCATTCAAAATTGAAATTAAAAACAGCAAAACCATCTGTAAATTGAAGATGTGGAAATTTTTCCTTCCAAAATTTTAAATCCCCCGTGTCTCCACCAACGGCAAAAATTGACCAGAAAAAGCCTGAAATTATCATTGCAATTAATTTTTTCATGGGCAAAACACCTTTGTAATAAAACAAATCTAACCAAATTTGCTATTCGCCAAATATTATTCCAAAATCAGCGTTACCGCAGACAGGATTTTCTAATTTTTAAAAAACCTAACCAAGGATATAATTAAAACCCTCGAACACAAATTTTTAAAAAATTGAGGCTTTAAAAAGTATGGATAATGGCTTTATAAAGATATTTGGGGCAAAAGAGCACAATTTAAAATCAGTCGACGTCTCAATTCCCAAGGGAAAGCTAGTCGTGATAACCGGCCCATCGGGGTCAGGCAAAAGTTCACTGTCAATGGACACGCTTTATCAAGAAGGCCGTCGTCGATACATCCAGTCGCTTTCCTCCTACGCCAGACAGTTTTTGGGCGTTGGAAACAGACCTCATGTTGATCGAGTTGAAGGTGTTTGCCCAGCCATTGCCATTGAACAAAAAACAGTTGGCTTTAACCCCCGCTCAACGGTCGGAACAATTACCGAAATCTATGATTATTTGAGGCTTCTCTTTGCTAGGACAGGAACACCGATCTGCCCAAATTGCAACATCGAAATTAGTCAGGGCTGTGCTGAAAGCATCACTGAGACGATCATACGCGATTTTGCAAATCAAACTGTTTGGATCTCAGCGCTGGTGGCCAAAGACAAAAAGGGTGAATTTGTCGACAAACTCACGGGACTCTTTAAAAAAGGCTTTCACAGATTTTTAATCGACAATGAAGAACGACGCTTTGAAAGCGAATCTGATGTCTTCATTTTGGGCCTACGAAAAACATTTAAACACACGATTTTTGTTTTGATTGACCACATCGAAATTGGACGTGGATATTTTGATCAAATTAAGGAAAGCATCGAAAAAGCAATTGAGGCTAGCGGATCAACCTGTTCGATCATCACTCCGGAGCATAAAATCGAGTCTTTTTCGGTCAACCGTGTCTGCAATCAATGTGGCTACTCATGCAGTGAGCTTGAACCGCGGCTTTTTTCATTCAACTCACCGGTTGGAGCCTGTTCAAAATGCCAAGGACTGGGAAAACTCTACAAGAAATTTGATTTTGAAAATTTGGATGAGGAAACGCTCGATTCCAAGAATTACTCAAGCAATTGCGATGCCTGTAAAGGCGCACGGCTCTGTCCTCAGGCACTTTCGATCAAAGTTGGAAGCAAAAATATCTTTGAAGTCTGCTCAATGTCGATCAACGAGGTTTCCGAGTTTTTCAATGGCTTAAAAATGGATGGTCAAAAGGCCCAAATTGCCTCTCGAATCATCAGCGAAATTGTCTCAAGACTCGGATTTTTGATTCACGTTGGACTTGGATACTTAACTTTGGGGCGCAATGCACCCACACTTTCTGGTGGAGAAGGACAGCGAATTCGTTTGGCCACACAAATTGGCTCAACTTTAACCGGTGTTTTGTATGTTCTCGACGAGCCCAGCATCGGACTTCACCATCGAGACAATGACAAACTTATTTTAATGCTCAAAAAATTGAGAGACGTCGGAAACACCGTTGTCGTCGTTGAACACGACATGGACATGATTTCCGAATCTGATTTGATCATCGACATGGGGCCAGGAGCCGGAATCAACGGCGGATACGTGACCGCCATCGGAACTCCAGAGGAAATCAAACAAAACCCGAAATCAATTACCGGAGCTTATCTTTCGGGCAAACGAGAAATAGTTGTCCCAAAAAAACGCCGAACTCCAACCAAATTTTTGAGTCTTTATGGCCTGACCAGGAACAACTTAAAAAACATCGATGTAAAGATCCCTTTGGGCGTTTTTACAGTGTTCACCGGTGTTTCTGGTTCTGGTAAAAGCAGCTTGATGTCACAAACCCTTGTTCCAGCGCTCAAAAACTATTTCAGCATGGGATCACCTATGGCTGAGGGACTTTCAAAAATCGAAGGTGTTGAGCAACTCAGCAGCGTTGTCAATGTCGATCAAAGTCCAATCGGTCGAACACCACGCTCAAATCCGGCAACTTACATCGGAATTTTCAGCAAAATCAGAACTCTTTATGAGTCACTGCCGGAAAGTATCGCCAATGGCTTTGGAATCGGGCATTTTAGCTTTAACGTGCCGGCCGGCCGATGTGAACAATGTTCTGGCGAGGGCAAGATCAGGATTTCCATGCTTTTCATGGAAGATGAGGTCGTCGTCTGTCGACGTTGCAATGGACAACGCTACAATCAATCGATTTTAAAGATTCGATACAAAGGCAAAAATATCAATGATGTCCTTTCAATGACGGCCAAAGAGGCCCTCGAGTTCTTTGCCGAATTTTCAGTGATTCGAAAAAGGTTGGAATTGATGTGTGAAGTTGGCCTTGAATACATGGTTTTGGGCCAATCATCGACCACACTTTCCGGCGGTGAAGCTCAGCGAATAAAACTTGTTTGCGAGTTAGCAAAACAAGGCCGTGACACACTTTATATCCTGGACGAGCCAACCGTTGGATTGCATAGCTGCGACGTTGAAAAGCTGATCTTGGTCATCAATAAATTGGTTGAAAATGGTAACAGTGTTTTTGTCATCGAGCATAATTTAGACCTGATAAAATCTGCTGATTTTGTAATTGACATGGGCCCAGAGGGCGGCAACGAGGGCGGCCGAGTAATTGCCACAGGCTCACCGGAGGAAATTTGTCAGAAAAACGTAGGTTTTACCGCTCAATACTTAAAAAGATGCTTAAAATAGTGGATTTTGTAATCAACAGATTTAGGCCTTTGACGAGAGCGGCTTCAAGCATTAATTTAAAAGTATGGCATCACAAAGTGGTACAAACCGCTTTTGTCGAGCAAATTCAATTGATATAAAACATCAAAAAAGAGGTTTTAGCGTGGTGAATTTTAGAACTTCAAGAAAATCATATATTTTATTTATGGGCTTTTTTTTGCTTATGAGCCAATCATTATTTGCATGTTGGAAGTGTGGCGTTGATACTTGTAAAACTCCTGACACCTGTCAAGCAAAACCGCATGGGGGGTTCTATTTGTCATCATCCGATCCAAAAGCAATCGAAATAGAAAATGCTAAGCGAGACCTTGATCAAGCTACAAAAAGTTTAGCAGAAAATCCTAGTAACCAAGAACTCCTTAAAAAAGTACAGACTGCACAATCAAGATATAATGATTTAACTGGAAGGTCCTTTAAATCAGGTTTCTGTGCACCATTTAACAATAAATACTCAAATATAAATAGCATTAGCGCTTTCTTCGGCTTAGTTATTTGTTCATGTACTCTATTCCCTTTTGTTGAAAAAGTTTCGGCCGAGGTTAGTAATCAACTAAGTGGATCAATGTCAAACTGGTTTTATTATCTTTTTGGGGGATTAATCTCAGAGATATCAAGAGAAACACTCCACACCAAAAATACATTCAAAAGTTTTAGAGATGTCATCGCTCTTGTCACACGCCTTTCGGCCCGCGAAGTCGGGGCCGCCATGGATGCTCGAGCAAGAATTACTGCCGGAGCCACTGGAAGTGCAGGGGCAGCTGCAAATAAAGATGGCGAAGCCGAAAAAGCTTGCCAAAACAAGTGTGCCGTTTGTGATAAGGCTGGGCAGGGGATGGAATACTTTTTTGCCTGCACTGGAGAGCATGAACACGGAATTCACCCGGAATGCGCAATAAAATTCTTCAGCACTGGCAAAAATGCTGACAAAGTCTGCCCAACTTGCAAGGCCGAGCGCAAATTTGATGTCATGGAACCAGATGTCGTTATTTCTTCATTGATCGACAAACTCAGAATTAAGTCTGAACTTTCCAGCCACATTTTGATCTTTAAATCAACTGAGCGCAAGATTAACAGTCTGATTAGGCAAATGAATAAATCAAAAAACAAAAATAAAAAGTTGACCGAAAGGACGATGCTCCTTGCAATTTCAATGGATCTGCGCAACATGTCCCAGCTCCTTGGAAAAGTTCTTTCAAACAATGATTTTTATAATCAAGAAACACTCAAAAAACTCGATGTTACCGCTGCAATTGGTTGGTATAACTGTGACACACTCCTTAACTATATTAATAACATTAATAATGGCGCCAAAAACGAACTGGGCCTTCGTCGTGAAGGACAAGGTTATCCAGGTGGTGGAATTGGTGGTTTTGGCCCATAAACTCTAAAGTTTTTAGCCGACCGGTGAGACAAAATGCCAAAGTTTAGACTTTGTTCTTTTTCATTATTTTTATCGATTTCGCTTTGCGGTTGGGCAAATTCACTTGAATGTCCAAGCTCAACCACAGGGCAAACTGCTACACTTGAAAAGATTGAAACCTCAAGCGATGGATTTGTCAAAATTGTCGACTCAGTTTTGGCGGCCAGAGATGAAAAATTATTAGAAGAGTTCAAATCAAAATACCTCGATAATTTCCAGCTCATAATTGACAAATTTTATCCATCAGGAAGGAGCATAAGTTGCAAAGTTTTTACACTCATGGATGCCCATCAAATTGACAAAGCAATCAAGGTCCTGGTCAAGCTTTTCGATGAAAAATACTGGTTTTACAAAAATACGGAACCAATTGAACTTTCAAGCATAGAATTGGATTTACTTTTAAGGGAGCTTGAAATTTATCAATCGTTTTTTAAAAATGCCTTTGTATACAAGATAAATGGCAAACTGATCAAGAAGGAATCAACGGAAAATGAAGAAGAAAAAGCTCTTGAACGATGCTCTTTGAAGGATTACTTTTCAAAAAACCTAAAAACTGATTCTTATTTAAGCCTTGTGGCGGTCCGAATCGACTTTTTGGTTATAAAAATGTACAGCTTTGGGCTCAAAACTCACCTCAAGGGCTATGACCTGGCAAACTATCAACAAAATTTGGCAAAAATTGAAACACTCCTCACTGAATTAAATGGTTCGTCTTTTGAAAGAAAATATAAACAGGCCTTTAAGTCCGCTCGAGACATCATTGAAACCTTTTCAGCAAACATTGAAAAAAACAGTCCGACTTTCCTGAGGGACCAGTTATGATAAAATCAATAGGGAAGAAGGTTGTTTTTACAGCTTTGTTTTGCTTTGCATCTGCCACTAGCCTTTTTTGTCAAAATCAGGATTCATTGTTCACAAACTTTGTCGAAAGTTTTATCAAACATTATGGCTTTAATTCTTTCAATCGATATGGACATGAATATCATCCTTTTATCTTGGAAAAAACAGCTCAAAGCATGGATCAGCTTGAATCGGCCTTTAAAGCCAACGGATTTTCAATGCTTGGCCGATATATGCTCATGGGCTACGAAGAAAATGCCTTTCCATCATTTTTTACAAGGGTTCGCGACTGCCAAGGTCAGACAATTGATGATGAAGCCTCTTTTAAAGATCCCAGAGGCTGGTCTATACAGCTTCACAATAGATTTGGAACCATGAGCGGATTTTTATTCCGAGCGGTTAATCTGGCCCAGGAACAAAATGGGCAAAACCTCTTCAATCACATCAATCCGAAAGCCGTTGAAATTTTTTCAAGCGGCATTGAATTACTCCAGCAACATTCATTTGGGCAAATGTGCCGCACAATGTTTCAGTTGGAACGTGAAATATTTGAGCATGTCGAAAAGGGTCAATGGAGAGAGGTGCTTGAAAAATTAATCTTCTTCTGGACCGCGCTCTACAACGGTGAATACAAAACCGGTGATCAACAGGTCGCTGGAACTCAGGACATTTTATTTAGCATTGAAAATGCCAAATTTCTCAAAAATTCAAGCCTTGATTTAATCAAATTTTTCACAGGGCCAGATATAACCTATCCTATCGTTGTTTCAAAGACCTGTTCGCAAGAAGCCACAAAAAATGCTCAAGATTTCATTGCGACCTTTTCCAAAGAACTCAAGCCGGTTAATCGCCAACCAACGCTCTATGTTTTCAGAAGTTTTGTCGATGGAGTTGGCAAAAGCACTTTGCTTGGAAACATAAAAAATTGGATCGAGTTTAAGGATGACGTCGATAAATACAGGATTATCGATAATTCATCAACTCTTGAATCAGAGCTGTTCAAATTCGATGACAATGTTTTTATCGCTGATTTGCCGGCGCAGATGAGTCACTTTACGTACAAACCAAACGGCATTGTCTGGGTCGATCAAAAAGCAATAAACACCGATGACACCGTAATTTCTCAAGCTGTTGGATATTTTTGTCAAAACAAAGATGATTTAAAGGCAAAATACGATCAACAGGTCAAAGAGGTCGAGGAAACGATTGCCAAAACTGGGTCGGCCAACACTGTTTTTTCTGATGCTCAAAGGCCTGAACTTGGCTTCATTCGAAATTTGATAATTTTAAAGGAGCTTGATCGAAATGTTTGGATCCCATTTTCAATCAAAGAGCAGCACTTTTTGGGCAACTTATCCGATCCATCGCAAATTCGAGTTTTAACAGAGATTAAAAATGCACGCTCTGAAGGACTTAAAAATGTCGATGCGGCGCAAATGATCTTCAATGATGGACTGATGTTGCCAGCAAATTATGACGATTTTGTAAATAATTTAATAGGGCAGGCCAAGGAGCTAAATATTAAAAACGTTGTTTTCGTTGACTTTTTGAGTATGTATTCACGCTCTTCACGAGAAAACATCAGAATAAATTACTTACTCCAATTGATGGGACTTTTAAAATCAGAATTTGACCCATTCAAAACGCTTTACAGGAACTTTGTCAGTAACAGCGAACTCTTGGCAATGTTGATGAATAAAAATGCTTATGAACACTGCAGAAACAGCTTGGAACTTGAAACACTTGTTCGATTTGCTCTTTATTCAATGATGCAAGAGAAAATCTATGCAGGCCGAGGAACTCAAGCTCTTTCAGAAGACCAAGTAACATCTTTTATCAATGATTTTTTAAAAACCCTTAGCCAAGAAAGTCTAGCCAAGCTCAAAGACATAGTTGAAATAAAAATATCTAGCGAAACAGAACACCTCTACAAAACCTACAAAAACACCAAGGAGTTTGTAAATCTCCATAATTTAGACTTTGAAAAAATAAGAAGGTTTTCTAATTTCATTGAGCATTTTTTCACGAAGGTCATTAGAAATAACATCATAAATTCGATTTGGGAAAACCTTGATGGCGACATTATCAGTCCACTTCCTTTTGAAGACGGATGGATCAAAGACCCAAATTGCATTGCAACTTTAGAAAGTGGAAATCAAGTTCGGCTTTTATGCGTCATTTCAGAAAAAAATAGAGACCCCGCCGTAATTTCAAAGTTCCTTCGAACAATTAGATCAGCCTGGTACTCTTCGATTCTCAATATTTTGGTTGCCCACGAGATCAGTCCCGATGAGCAAGCAATTTTTACCAATGAAAGAATCGCCCAAATTCCTGTTTTGATAAAAAAGGATAAAACTGGACGAATTTGTCTGGTTGAAAAGGAGCTAGAGCTTGATCATGAAGACATCGACGCAGAGGCGAGTTATCAAAGGCGCAAATTTAAAGATAGTTTATATTTGGCTAATTATTGTTACCCAAGCACCGCTTACGGAATTTTTGGATTTGGAACCGATGTTGGGGTTAACAAATTCCAAAATTATACTCAGGGCTATGTTTTAACCTCATATCTTGAATTAAACAAATTCGGCGCCAGCTCAAATCGAACAATTGATGCACTACACGTTTGGAATGAAAATTGCTCATACCTTTTAAGTCTCAAAGATATGTTTTTTAGAGAAAGGGAATTTGCAGCAAAAAAATCTGGCCAAAAAGCTGTAGTCAGTGACTCAAAAAATGAAGAGCTTGAAAAAAGGAAAATCTTAGAGGAACTCGATGAAAACATCCAAAATAACGTAAATTCTGAGGATGAAAGAGATTCTTCTGAAGTTTTAGGATTTAATTTGAATTCCCATTATAACCCAAGGAAAAAACAGCATCACATCATCATACAAACCGAGGCTTTGGCAAAAAATTTCGAAATATTTGCAAGAATGATTGTAACACTTGAATCAATTGCCAGAGATTTGGACAGCTCAATTGTTGTCGGCCAAGATCGAGAAAGTTTTTTTGCCGGATTAAAGCTTGTCGAGGAGGTTTTGTTGGGCCAAGAACTTGGAGTATCGCTGAAACATCAAATTTTCACCGACCCATCCGAAAGGAAATGCCTTCCAATAGTGGATTTAGAAAGCGACTTTGCCGGACAATGATTTTTTAAAAAAAGCTTGCTTGCTTTTCAAATAGCCATTTCCATAATATTGGGCTGGATGCAAAATCACTTTGCCCGATCTTATGGATGTCTATTAATATGGCAAATCTAAGATTTATCAAATCACTCAAAACATTTTTTATGATTTTATTGATTTTTATTCCATCTGGAAAAAAATGTTATCCGTTTTTTACCACCGTTGAATATCCAGAAAACTCTTTAGGAGATCTTTCTACAAAACAGATTGGCCTTTCTACGCAAGGAGAGCTCATTGTTTTAAGAGATTCAACTGGTAATGAACCACCGCCAGAAAACAAATTCGGAAACACCTTTATTTTGATCTCTTGGCGACGTATTTTGGTTGAAAAATGGGATTTTATCTCTCAAGTTGATTTTGTAATCAGAAACACCTCACTGCAATGCTTGGACAACTGCGATCCATTCTACATAATGCTAAGCATTTTAGAAAATTTATGTTTTTTGGCAGAAATGCAGGCCTGGAAGAAGGTTTTTTTCGAAAAGCACCCAACAATTCCGACAATGTATGATGATTCCATAAATGGCAGGCATCAAAGACTTCGTGTAATTTTGGAGTCGGCTCGAGCTTACAGCCACATCGCTTCATTCATTGAAAAAAACTTCTTAGACAAGCGACTCCCATTTTTTTCAGCCAAACCATATTTGGTCATTTGGGGATACTCATTTTTGCTTGATCAATCAATGAAATTTTACAAAAAATATTTTCACCAGGTCTCGGATCATTTATCAAAAGTTTCTAAGAATAAAAATTCCCACTTAATGACCCTGCAATTGGCGCTCAACATGAATGACGCCAGAAACTTTAGAGCGATTTTAGCCGATGAAGAACTTTCAAAGTTAACTTTAATGGATAAACAAACAATTGCCGGTGTAATCTATGACATTGAAAGAATCAGCTGCGGTCCAACCCAACCACTCCCTTATTCTCCGCGACCTCAAAACCAACAATCTCAGGCCCAAAATCACCCAATGGAGCAACAAACCTGCGTTCCTCAACATTTGTTGCCGAATAATAATTATTTTTATCGCGACTACAAAGGAGCCTCGGCAGTTTCAAAAGCCCTCTCTTTTCTTCCACTCATTAAATTAATTTTAGGCTTTTCTTAAACGCTGTATAAATTTCAAGCACAGTTACAACAGGAGAAGACGGGGCTAGAAAAAGTATTCAAGTAGAGTTACCATCTGACACCAAGATCAACCTCGATTCTTCAACTTTGAGTGCTAAGCATATGAAGAATTCGCCAAACTTATGTCTTTTGAGTGTTTTAAGTTTCTGTCTTTTTTCCAATAGTTTTTCATTGCCAGATCCGATTTTAGATGCTGTTTTTCAATATTCAACTAAAGTTTTTCCAATGCCAGCTGAGGAAAACAGGTTAAAGAGGCAAATCTTAATTTTAATATCTCAAAACCTTAAGAAATTGGTTTTTAAAAGCGTCACAGAACATGGAGCCATGTTTTACGATGAGTTATATTCCATTGTCAAAGAAAAAGCTTTAATAGAAGAGTTTTTTAATATTTTTTTACAAAAAAAACCCGATGATCCTCATCATGTCATTAGATGTTTTTTCATAGCTGTCGGTTTTGTGTGCGCAACAAAGTCTAAGGGTAGAAGTATAAAACTAGATTTCATGGATCCTAGAGATGAACAAATGATTATCCAAAGCCCTGGAATTTGGGAAGAAAGCTGGTCTTGTGCTCGCCAAATAGATCTAGATATGGATTATATTATTAAAAATCCCCTATTTGCTATGGACGTTATTCTTACATTTTATACGCTGCTTCCTAACGCGGTAGGTTTGAAATTCCTTGAGTCTGAGTTGGAGTAAACTGAGCTCTAAAAAGTACGAGTGAAAATATTTCCTAAAATGAAAAAATGCTTGTACTGCTAAGTTTTTTGCTTTGGAATCCAAAAACTGCCAAATTTTAACAATTCCAATGGTTGAAAAATCTATTATTTGTGAAATGCTTGCCTCGTATTTGTTGCTTTTCCTGTGTCTGTGTAATCGAAAATATTAGATTACCAATTGAAAGGAACGAGAATGGCAGTCTTTGGAAGAACTCCATATAAATACGCCATTTTGCGATTTGTCAGAAGGAAAGCAGGATTGGGCTGCTTGTGTTTTTTTCTCACTTGTCTCCAAGGACATGATTTTCAACCTCAAAAAACAGATGATTTACAAACAACTTCCTTGGCACAAGCTCCTGACAACGTAGAACTCGAAAAAATAGCAGAACTGTTTCGGGCTTTTTTAGACAAATGCGCAGAAAGCAATCTTTATGATCAAATTGAGGCCTGTTTATCAAATCTTTTATCTCTAATCGAACAAGAACTGCAAGAAACTCCCTCTAGAAAGACGTTCTCTAAGCGATCAACCGTTGCAAAGTCACAAATGTTTAAAATGGCCGATATTTTATCAACAAATACTTGGAAAAATTCCCTCACGGATTTAGAAATTATTTGTTCATCAAGCTCCAAAATCTTTGGATGGGACGAGAAAATTAAAAAAGCCATTTCCAGTTATTATTTAAGGCGATATCGTTGGAATTTCATAAAAGACTGCGCCGATGGGCCATTTAAAGTTGTAATGACAATTAGTGGTGCCATTTTCATACTCCCAAGAATTCCCAAGTTAACCAATTTTGCGAAATCTATGCTTAAAAATCCTGGGGGCACTTTGTTTGGAGAGGCTGATAAGGATGATAAAATAAGAGAATTGCAAGCTGGACTCCAAAAAACTTCAAAAAGAAGTTGAAGAAGTAAAATCTTTAAGTAAATTCTCCTCAAATTCCCCGATT
>CAYTZU010000001.1:0-26640 GCA_964442725.1 uncultured Pseudomonadota bacterium | reverse complement strand
TATAAAAAACTTGCAATAATGACTGTGCACAGGCGCGAATCACTTGGGTCTGAACTTTTAAATCTTGCTGCAAGTTTTTCAAAATTCATCGAAAAACATGGACCGGATAGCCTGGCAATCATTTATCCACGACATCCAAATCCAGCACTTGATGATTTTTGCAATTTTCTAAAAAATAATCTCTCAAAAAACATCGCATTTATGCCTCCGTTGGGGTATCCAGAGTTTATTTATGCCCTAAAAGAAACAGATTTTGTAATAACTGATTCTGGCGGAGTCTTTGAAGAGGCCTCAACACTCGGAAAACCAACAATTTGTGTGCGAAATAATATTGAGCGGCCTGAAAATCTTCAGTTGGACAATGTTATTTTGACAGGCTTTGACCAGGAGCTCATCAATCAAGCACTTGAAAATTGTTATTCAATCAAATGCGAAAAAACTGCTCAATCAAATGATTTATTCAATACTTATGGACAGGGAGACGCGAGCAAGAAAATTGTCGAGATAATTGAACAGCACTTCCCAAAAGAGGCCGAAGACGCTCTATCTATCAAGCCAGCCACACTTGATAAAAATATAAAATTTTGTGAAAAGAAACCGATTTCTGTGGCAGTTTTTGGACTTGGATATGTCGGACTTCCAACCGCCACTGTTTTGGCAAGAACCGGGTTTTGCGTGACCGGAATTGATACCAATTTAGCTCGACTTAATAAAATAAAGGCTGGAGAAATCGAGTTTTTAGAAGGAGCGCTTTGTGACGAGTTAAAAAATCAGATCCAAAAAAACACATTAACACTCTTGCAAACACTGGACAAACCTGTTGATTTCTTCATCATTTGCGTTCCCACACCGCTTTTAAATGGGAAAGCTGATCTTTCATATGTTTTTCAATGCGCAGAGTCAATTTCCAAAAATTTAAAACCCGGCGCTCTAATAATCTTGGAATCAACCGTCCCAGTCGGCACAACCGAGCAACTAGAGGCAAAAATCAGCTCATTGTCAGGACTGCAGGCAAACAAAGACTTTTTCGTTGCTTATTGTCCAGAACGAGTTCTTCCAGGCCGCATGGAACAGGAAATTATCGAAAATGACAGAGTCATCGGAGCAGAGTGCCCACAAGCCTTTCTTTTTGCAAACAAACTTTATAAATCATTTTGTACTGGGAACTTGAGCTTTGTCGACTTCAAAAGCGCAGAGCTGATCAAACTTGTCGAAAATAGCTTTAGGAATGTTCAAGTCGCCCTTGCCAATGAGGTTTGTGACATTGCCCATGAACTTGGGCTTAACGCAACACAAATTAAAGAAATCGCAAATCGGCACCCACGAGTCAATATTTTAAATCCCGGACCAGGCGTTGGCGGACACTGCGTAGCGGTCGACCCATTATTTTTAGAGGCTGGATTGAGCGGTGAATACGCGGTTTTAAGCAGTGCAATTGAGGCTAACAGAGCTAGACCTGAGAAAATCATCAAGCAAATTTTAAAAAAGGCTGAATATAAAAACCTAACAAATACTGACAAATTCAGGGTTTTAATCTTTGGATTGACATACAAACCCAATGTGCCTGACCTTAGAGAATCGCCGGCCCTTGAAATAGCGTTGAAATTAAACAATTTCCCAAATATTGAGGTCTCAGTTTTTGATCCACATGTTGAAAAAAGCATAATAGAAGCCTTGGGCATAAAATCTTTGGATCAAAAAGAGATCATCGAAGAGATAAAAAATATCGATTTGATCGCAATATTGGTTGCTCATACATCTTTTAAAGAACTTTTTAGCACAATGCAAATTGATCGCTTAAAAATTTTGGACTCTGTTTGTTTGATGGAAACAATTAAAAGAGAAGGAAAATTGCAACAGATTCTCGTATCAAAAAAAGATTTTGCAACTCAATGACAAAAATTCTACACGTGGAGGAAAGTACTGTGAAAACAATGATCTTAGCGCTTCTTGCTTTGGTATTTAGTCAAGTAAGTCTGATGTCAATTAATAACGAAAATTCTCATAAAACCGTTGCAATTTTTGGTCTTGGCAAATTGGGCTTGCCAACTTCAATTATTATGGCAAAAGCGGGCCTTTCAGTGATCGGAATTGACACAAACAAAGATAGAATCAATAAAATAAATGATCTAAAGATTAAGTTTTGCGAAAAAACATTCCACAAAGAGCTTAAAGAAAGCCTTTTGAATGAGAAATTAAAAATCGCCGAAAAACTCGAAATATTCCCTGATACTTTCATCATATGCGTTCCAGCGCTATTGAATGGCAAAGCGGCGGACCTTTCAGATATTTTTGACTGCGCTGAAGAAATTTCAAAAAATTTAAAGCCTGGAGCTTTAGTAATTTTGCAATCAACCGTCCCAGTCGGAACAACGGAAAAACTTGAAAGACAAATCGCCTCTTTATCAGGGCTAAAAGCAAATGAGGATTTTTTCGTCGTATACAGTCCTGAAAGATTTATTCCAGGACGCAGTGAGCATGAAATCGCTCAAAACGACCGAATAATTGGGGCATCATGCCCACAAACATTCATTTTGGCCAAAGAATTTTATGAATTATTCAATAGTGGAAATTTGAGTTTTACAGACCCAAAAAGTGCAGAGTTTGCCAAGCTCATAGAAAATATCTCCAGAAGTGTTGAAATCGCCTTTGCCAACCAAGTCAATGAAATGGCCCTTGAATTCGGGCTAAATCCAAAAGAGGTCATCGAGCTTGCAAACAAACATCCGCGAGTAAATATCTTAAATCCTGGAATTGGAGCCGGTGGGCACTCAATGGCCATCGATCCAGAACTCCTGAAAAATGGATTAAACGGAGATTTCGAGCTACTAAATGCTTCAATTGAAATCAACAAAGCTAAAAAACAAAAAATTGTCGATCAAATTTTGAAAATAGTTGATAGCAAAAAATCCTCGAGCCCAGAGAAATTTAAAATCTTAATTTTTGGATTAACGTATAAATCTGATGTTTCTGACATTGATCAGTCACCGGCTCTTGAAATCGCTTTAAAGTTGAACACTTGTCCAGAAATCAACTTGGTGGTTTTTGACCCAATGATTGAAAGAGCAGCAATAGAAACTTTGGGATTGAAGACCTTTGATCAAGCGGAAGTCTCAGAAAGGCTTTCCCAAGCTGATTTAGTTGTTATTTTAGTCGCGCATTCGTGCTTTAAGGAGCCTTTAAAAAACATAGAAATCGATAAAAAACGAATTTTTGACCCAATTTATTTTCTCGATTCAGCTAAAATAGGAGAACCCCCGCTAATATTCAAACTGTAAAAATGGGTTTTTATAGCTTAATTCAGCTTTCAAAACTTAGAAAATGTTAATTTTGCCTTGTTTTAGGGTGTATTTTTGATCATCTACTCTATAGCCGTGGCGCCAATAAATTAAAATATTGCAATAAGAAAATAATTGTCAGTATATTTTAGATATAAAATAATTGGATTTTGGTTGTTCTTAACATTTTTATCTCAAAGATTGGAGGACCATTCATGTTGAAGAAAAGTTTGGGCTTAGTTTTAGCCCTCGGATTAATAGGCTCAGCTCATGCTGTTGTAACAAGAGAAATGGTACAAGATCACATAGAAAAAATTTGTAAAAGACTTGGATCGGAAGTCTCTAATGTTTCAGAAGCAAAACTTGAAAGATTCATGAATGCAAGGATTAACAACCTTAATGAATCAAAATGTTTAGAAAAAGGAGCAAAATTCCAAACCACTGTAAGTAAAAAACCCACAGTCAAAGAATTCTGTGCTCGGCTAAGAGAAATTGGCGAAAAAGCTCCACAAGGCAAGTTAACAAATGTTAATGGCAGTCTTAACGGTGCAGACAAAGCCCTTGATAATTTAATAAAACCCAAAAAACAAAATACTATAACTCCATCAGATGAAGAGCCGACTGAAGCAGAGGGATAAATCAATAACTAAAATCTAAAGAATAGAAATAAAAAAGGGAAGTGGACTAAAATTTTGTCCGCTTCCCTTTTTTATTTAAAATTAATGATTTTCTGGAGGATTTTTACTATGCCATTCAAAAAATACCTATTTTTGGCCTCAATTTTAATGCTAGCAATTCCAGTTTCAACAGACATGCTTAATTGTGCAACACAAACAACTCCTAAAGCACCAAAATGCGTTGCTTGCGGAACCCAACTTGTCAATGGAAAGTGTCCAAACTGCGCGAAATGCAAAACCTGCGGAAAAAGCTTAAAAGATTGCACTTGCAAAAAATAAGCCTTTGAAAATACAAAAGTGGTGATGGGTTGTTAAAATCCATCACCACTTTCCATAAAACAACAATCAAATAAAATTCTATAGGCCTGCTAAAAATAATGACAAAACTGACATAAGCTTGATCAAAATATTCAATGATGGCCCGGAAGTATCCTTAAATGGATCGCCAACCGTATCACCAACAACAGCCGCTTTATGCGCTGGAGAACCTTTTCCTCCAAAATTGCCAGCCTCTATGTATTTTTTCGCATTGTCCCAGGCACCACCGCTATTTGCCATCGAAAGCGCCATCAAAACACCCACCAGAGTTGCTCCGACCAAAAATCCACCAAGCGCAATGTTTCCATTGGCACCAAAGATAAATTTAACAAAGACTGGAGCGGCAATTGTCACTGTTCCCGGCCAAATCATCTCCCAAAGCGCTGCATTTGTGCTAATGCTGATGCAAGAGGCATAATCGGCCTGAGCTGTTCCATCCATAAGTCCAGGAATCGTATTAAATTGACGTCGAACCTCTTCAACCATTTTGTTTGCTGCTCGACCAACCGATTTCATCGTGCTTGCCGAAAGCAGAAATGGCATTGTTCCACCAATGAAAAGCCCAGTTATTGCGGCTGGATCGAGCAAATCCAAACACAAAATGTGAGCTTTACTGCAAAATGCTGCAAAAATTGAGTAGGCGGCAAGAGCAGCTGAACCGATTGCAAAACCTTTTCCAAGAGCTGCTGTCATATTGCCCAATGAATCAAGTTTATCCGTCGTTGCTCTCACACTTTTTGGAAAACCGGCCATTTCGGCAATTCCACCAGCGTTATCAGCAATTGGCCCGTAGGCGTCAACAGCCATTGTAATTCCAACCGTTGCAAGCATTGAAACAGCAGAAATTGCAACTCCGTAAAGGCCACCAAACCAGTGATAAGAAGCAAAAACGCTTCCAGCAATTGTTAGCATTGGGAGAATTATCGATTCATAACCTATGGCCAGACCCTCAATAACGTTAGTTCCAGCACCAGAGGCTGAAACTTCAGCCAATTTTCTAATAGGCGAGCCATTGGTGTAATACTCTGTGATTTGGCCTATTAAAAAGCCAATAATTGCACCTATAAAAACTGACCCTATCAACTCATTGCCTATTTCGGATGAAAAATAAATAAAAATGGTTGAAAGACTTAGATAAATCGCCATTGCTATGTGTGTCGATCTATGTAAGAGCGTTGAAAGTTGACAGCTCAGACTGAAAACTCCAAAAAAGCCAACTGCAGAAGCAATAAGCCCAATGGAGGAAAGAATTAGAGGTAAAGACAAATATGCAACGCTGCCCGGGTAATTTTCCATAGCCAAAACCATCGTTGCAACGATCGATCCAACGTATGACTCAAAAATATCGGCTCCCATGCCAGCGGTGTCCCCAACACAATCTCCAACGTTGTCGGCAATTACTGCTGGATTTCGAGGATCATCCTCTGGAATTCCAAATTCGATTTTACCCACAATGTCTGCTCCAACGTCAGCAGCTTTTGTATAAATTCCACCACCAACACGAGCGAAAAGTGCAATAGAGCTTGCTCCAACCGCAAAACAGGTAATGATTGTTGAAAAATCGGCACTTGTACCAAAAAATCGCATCATCAAGCCGATACATAAAATACCAAGCGTTGCTACAACAAAGCCCATAACCGAGCCACCAGTTAAAGCAACAAAAAATGCAGCCCTTTCTCCACTGTTTTTTGCAGCCAGCGTTGTCAAAAGATTTGCCCGAGTGGCTGAATCCATCCCGATGAATCCAGCAAGCATTGATGCCAAAGCACCCAAAATATAGGCCGCAGCCGAATAAGAGCCACTTGCAAAGTAAATCAAGGATGAAGCGAGCGCAATTACAACGGCCAAGGCCATATATTCTTTTTGCAAAAAGGTCATTGCGCCACTGCGAATTAATGCCGCAACTTCAGAAGCCTTTCCAGCCTCGACTTTTTGACCAAAAATTTTAAAAAAAGAGATCGCCGTAATTAAAATCCCAACAACGGAGGCCATCATTGTTATGGTAAAACAGATCGCCGCTTCCATATTTCTCCTTATTTTTATTAATAATTTGCCACTATTGAATCTGAGTTTATGGCAACGTAACGCTTTTGTGAAGCGCTACAAAGAAACCCTCATTTATTGGCAAAATTTAGATTGCAAAAAAAATAAGAATTCTTCTACTTTGAAAAAAGTTAAATACAATTCGGAAAAGCTGATTTTTAGATGCAAATGATGATTTATAACAAAAAACTCTTTCTAAACAGCGTTTTTGTAGTCTTTCAAAACCTCTTTGCCCCACCACCTTTTGGCAATGGTGAGCTTCCAAATTTACAAAACGCAAATACTACACCAATGCTGCTCTGCACAAATCCAACAACCGGTGAACAATTTGCTCTTTTTTGTATTCCAATTCTAAAATCAGAGCTCGATGGTTTTGATGGTTTTTATGAATCTGAAAGTCTTCCGCCGCCATTTGACAATTTCGAATTAATCAAGGCTGCAGGAGAAGTCTTCCAACTAACCGATGAGAATGGGCAGGTTACAGAGGAAATCATTTGCCATGCACCACCACCACCGGCAACAGAGGAATCCTCATTCGAGTTGATAGAGACCCCCCTCGACCCAATGTTGGTAAAACTAAATTGTCTGGTAGCACAAACAAAATACTATTTTCAAAGAAGTTTGGGAGGAAACCTGATTCTAATACATCAAGAAAATGGGCTAATTGCCGAACTTTCACCAAACTTTTTCCTAAATAAAGCATTCAAAACTGTAATTTGGGGGGGCAAAAACCTAATTTTGTTTGCGAGCAATCTTTTCTACGGAGCCATAAAAACCGCAGAATTTGGCGAATTTGTGTCAATCTTGTTGAAAGCCTATATAGCCAAAAACATTTAGTTTGAATAAGGGTCCTTAAATTTCTCGAAGAATTTTTTTAGCTCTTCCTCGCTCAAGTCCTCTTGGCAATCAATTGAATCCTCATCCTGGCTTAGGCTTTGATGTGCTTGATTGAGTAGCTGCTCATCCAAAAAGGCTTCAAGCTCAAGCGACCCACCATCTTCAATTGTTTGCTCAATGTCTTGGATGAAAGATTTAAATGACTTTCTGCGGGCCAACTCTTCCTTCAAAACTCTAATTTTAAAGCTTTCAAAGGGCTCTACTTCACCGATTTCTTGGGCAAAGAGTTCGATCAATTCATTCTTTTTTTGGCCTGAATCGAGCGCATCAAGGACTGAAACTATTTTTTTATTGCGTTCAAGCGATTCGATGGAATCATGTGACTCCTGTTCTATTTCACTGATATTATGCTCAAGCATGACTTTTATTCTTGCAACCGCTTCAGCAATATTGCCTTCTGAATCAGGCTTTAGCGCGGCTTTATCGAGAAGTGTTGAGAGTCTGGCGATCTCTTCTTGACTGTAATTTATAAAATCGACGTTTAATTTGAGCAAAAAATCTAATTTTTTCGATAGTTCTAAAAGTTCAGAGTTTGAAATCTTTTCCATAATCAATTTTTCTTTAAGCTTTTGAAAGAAAATTTTAATGATTTAAGAGTTGAAAGCCTACGCAAATGAATCATTTTTAACAAGGCAAATTAAACAATCAAACACTTTTACCCAAATAAAAGTTACGATTGATTAATTTGGCCAAAATCTAAATCTGTCAAGATAATCATAAAGAAATGTCGTCTTGTTGCATATAAAAAATAGAAACATGGAGATGCGAGGGCTTCACAATTATAAAATTTGGGTTACCATAGAGATCGTAATGAGTCTGCAAGTGTGTCTCCAACCTTGGATGGAGCGATCATGATTTCACAAAAAAATCTGAGGTCAATTAGTTTGATCTTAGATCAATCATTGAAAAGTGATATCCAAAAAATTGGATACCTTATCAATCCTGAAAATAATTGTTCGGTTGGTGTTAAGAGTTTGATATTTAATGGTGTCAGCTTGTCTTTAATTAATCCCTATTCATGCCCAATGAAGAAGGTATTGCCTTGAAAATTATAAAAACATAAATAACAACATTGGAAATATATTCACATCATGGAGGGACGAGGAACATATAAGGTACAACATAAGTTTTGGAGTGTATTTTTACTTCTAACTAATCAGTAAATTTAATTGTCCAAACTTACTTGAATTGTTACAGTTTTGGGGGACTTCATCATGTTAAAAAAAGTTTTGAGTTTAATTGCACTTTTGAGCTTTATACTCAGTTTCTCTAGCTATTCAGTTTTGAAAATTAATGCCAATAATGGCGATCATGAGTTGTTAGTCAAAATATCCTTGCTCTGTGATGAATTACAAAATGTTTCACAAGATAAAAAGGATGATCTGAATAAATTCATAGATCGCAATACAAATAAACTTAATTCAGCATTGATGGGCAGTGAGAAGTTCTCAACATTCACAGGCTCATCAGTTGATAAGTTTTGTAATCAATTGAATGAACTTTATAAAAAGGTCAAAGAAGACAAAATAAACCCTAGCAGGAAGAAAGATTTCGAAATAATGTTTAACAATATGCAGACAGAATTCGAAAATCTCAAAGACTCAGTTAAAAATACTGCCGACGATATAAAAGATGCGGTTGTTAACAAAGCAAAAAGCGTTAAAGACTCCGTAGTGGAAAAAGGACGTGAATTAAAGGATTCAATTCAAGGTAAAAGTTCAGAAGTAAAAGACAGGGTTGAGTCTAAAGGTAGAGAATTGAGGGACTCAGGCAAAGAGTTAAAAGATTCTGTAAAGGAAAAGAGTTCTGAACTCAAGGACAAAGTTGAATCGAAAGGGCAACAATTAAAAGATTCAGCGAAAAAAAAGGGCTCACAATTGCGTGATAGTCTTACAGAAAAAGAGATTGAAGCTGAAGAAAAACTAAAGAGAAAAATCGAAGAGGATGAAAATGAGAGGAGACAATAACCTCTCATCAAATAAACATCTCATTTATCTTGAATGATCTGGTGGGGGTGTGAGGCCTTAATTGGCTCGAGAAAGAACTTGTGTTTGACTATTTGCTTCTTAGACAAACGAAAAAAACACAACTCAATCAAAAACCCCTACCTCCCCCTGATAAGGTTTGAACAATCGAACAAACCCAATTAGTAGCCAAAAAGTTACATTGAGGGCTTAACTATGCCACAGAAAAACAGCATGAAGAACATTGCCTCTAGGAAAGCGAATAAATTGAAACGTTCGATTTCGAAAAAGGGGGCTTCTGTAAAAAATTCGATCAAACGTAAAATTAGTCGTGCAAAACATAAAGCCTCAGAGAAGGAGGAAGGTTTGAAGAATTCAATAAAAAAGGGATTGTCATTCCTCAAAGAATATATATTGGGAACCGACAACAAGCGCACGGAGGAAGAAATGAAGCAAAAGACTGATGATACATGCAATTGTTCTGAGAATTGTAATTGTGATGAAAATAGCTGCAATGGCAATGGAAATCGCAAAGGCAAGCACTTAAACGGAAAACCAGAAAGAAAAAAAAGACCTCATGAAATGGAAGAAGAATCCCAAGGTGAGGAAATCATGCCGGAAGAACAAGAAAGAGAGACCGAAGAAGAGCTAGAAGAGGACGACAAAGATCCTGAAATGAACAAGTCAGAACGCGAAAAAAAGCGAAAAGAAGATAAACACAATAATAGAAAATAATTATTTCAAACAATTTTACTTGGGCTAATTCCCCGATTAGTCCCAAGTAAAATTGTTTGTTTTTGAACAGAATCAACTTATTAAAGTCCCTGGAATTGATCCCTTCTCTGGAACAACTATCTCCAAAATTCCGTCTTTTGACATAGCGCACAAAAGCATTCCTTGAGACTCAAAACCAAGTAACTTTCGAGGCTTCAAATTGATTACAAAAATTGCGCTTTTCCCAATTATTGTTTGTGGAATGTAGTGTTTTGCAATTCCTGAAAGGATTTGACGAACCCCAAAGCATCCTAAATCAACCTTTAATTTAAGGTTTTTTTCAGATCCAGAAACCTGCTCGGCTTCAACAATTTTTCCGACAGCCATTTTTATCTTTGCAAAATCTGAAATATCGATCAACTCGAGCTCTTGAGGTTTTTCTTCTGGCTCAATATTAGGTTTTTCCTCAGACAAGTTTTTCTTGGAATGCTCCTCTGGCCTCTCAAACAAAGGCTCTTTAATTTCGCTGAGCTGGAAACTGAATTTTTCAAAGGACTTTATTTTGCCAAGAGGATTGCCATCACAAGAAAATTTGCAGCCGATTAAATTAAGTAACTGCTCAGATTTATTTGGAATGATCGGCCAAAGAAGCGTTGCACAGGTTTTTAAAACGCATAAAACCGTCCATATAACCTGTCGAAATAGATCATAATCACTTTTAACCAGGCGCCACGGCTGAAATGTTTGAAACATAACATTTGCGTTTGAAAGCTGCTTAACAAGCCCGGAAAGCGCAATGTGGCAAAGGCCTTGGTCCATGTTAAACCTAAAGTTTTCAATTTCTAAGCTTAAGTTTTTTAATAGTTCTGAACTTTCATGATTTAATTCTGTCGCAGGAATCGCTTCAATAAAATCAATTCCATTGTTTTTTGCCAATGAAATCGTCCTTGAAAGCAAATTGCCAAAATTATTGGCCAAATCAGCGCGAACGCATTCTTCAAGGTCGCAGAGCGCAAATTGGCTGTCCTGTGTGGTTGGAATGTTCCTGGCCAAATAATAACGAACCTGATCAACACCGTACCAATCGGCCAAACTGTTTGGATCAACAACATTTCCCAGTGATTTTGACATCTTTTTGTTATCCATAATGATGTAGCCATGAACCAGCTCTTTTTTTGGAAGCTCAAGTCCGGCAGCCATCAGAATTGCTGGCCAATAAACAGCATGGAACCTCAAAATGTCTTTGCCCAAAATATGCAAATCTACGGGCCAAAAAAGATTGAATTCATCGGTATTTTGCTCATACCCGATTGCACTGATGTAATTTGTAAGCGCATCGCCCCAAACATAAATTGTGTGTTTTGAATCTCCTGGAAATGGAATTCCCCATGACACGCTTTTCCTTGAAAAACTTAAATCTTTCAGTCCACTTTTAACAAATGAAATGACTTCGTTCAAACGCTCTTTGGGTTGAATAAAACCAGGATTTTGCGCATAAAACTCAAGTAATTTATCCTGATAATTAGAAAGCCTGAAAAAATAACATTCCTCACTGATTTTCCCAACTTCGCGTCCGCATGAAGGGCATAGAGTTTTGCCGTTCTGCTCAAACTCCTTAGCTTCCTGAGGATTTATAAATGTCTCATCTGGTTGACAATAAAAACCAGTGTACTCCGACTTATAAATCTGGTCGTTTTTAAGCAATGTTTCGATTAATTTTACAACGGCTTTTTTATGCTCCTGATCGCTAGTTCGGATAAATTTGTCGTAAGTAAAGCCATATTTGGCCCAAACATTTTTAAACTTTGGCACCATTGAATCAACAAAGCTTTGAGGATCGGTGCCAGCCAACTCTGCCGCCTGAGCCACTTTTTGTCCATGCTCATCAAGGCCGGTCAAAAAGAAAACCTGCTTACCCTTTAATTTATTCCATCTGGCCGCAATATCGGCCAAAAGTGTCGTATAAAGATGGCCTAAATGTGGCTTAGCGTTGACATAATAAATTGGGGTCGTGACATAAAATTTACTACTTTCAAAGTCTAAACAACTCTCTCCATACTTCAAAACCGGCTTTATTGTATTGGTTTTTGGCTCCCAAACATGACACTTTTCGCTACTCATTTTAATCTAAAACCTCTTTTTTTGAGAAAATCGATATTGGAAAATAAAGCCCATAGAAAATCAAAACTATTTAAGTTAAAAACCCTGTTACATAAAATTAAAGCGCTAAATCAAATATTATTTATTTACAGAGCCCAGCTATGAACATAAAAACCTTATTGAGTTTAATTATTTTAGCCTTTCTTGGCAAAATTGAGCTGTGCAGGCCTGAAAGAGCAACCATTGCGCAAAAAGAACTGATTGATCAGAGCTTTGGAGCCAGAGGAAAGAGGACCGGTAAAATGGTCATCGCTGCTGGGTTAAATGATCACAAGACACTGATAAAAAATCTTATAATTCATGCAAAAAATCTTGGAATCGCCCCTGCTCTAAAAATAAACAATGTGAGTGAGTTAAACACGGAACTCGTACGATTAAATAGATCGTTTTTATACAAAATTCAGCTTTCACCAGAAAGCATCGTATTTAAGGTATTTTTTAATAGTAGAACATCAGATTCTCAAGAAATCATTTCAAAATTAAATCAACTAGAACCAATGGTTTTGACACAAAGCAACTGTGAAAATATCGTAACTGCAAATCTTATTATGCATGAACTTTTATACATGCTCTTGGATTGCATCAGACTTGAAAAGCAATATCTTGATGTAAAGCGAACTCAAAGTAAAAAAAATCAATGGCTTAATAAAAATTTTCCCGGTCTTAAATCAGCAGAACTAGTAAACATAGAATCAGGCCTAGTAAGCACAATTAAAACTCACCACAAGAAAAAAGGCCAATATTTTCTCATGGATGTGGGTCAAGTTGGTCAATTTTTGCTTGCCATCGACAAATTACTTGAACAAATCAGTCAAAGGCCAAGTCCAGTAGTACAACCAAAATCCAACCCTAGACCAAGTCCAAGGCCTTTAGCAGGTTCAAGCGCTAGACCTTATGTTCCTCAAGGTCCAGGCCAATCAAATCTACCCATGCCAGTACCAGTTCCTGCAACCAAACCAATTGCTCCAGCCAGACCGCTTCCAGCTCGATCTCCAGCAATTGTTTATTCAACACCATGGGGCTCTGACCATAAAAGCATAATTGCAGAATTTAAAGTCGGCACAAAAAACTTAAAAATCTGTTCTTTTAATGTTTGCGCAGAGCACGCATTCCGTGATGATCTAAAAACAATCCTTTGGGCCAACAACAATCAAGCCCTCGATCCAGACAAAGCTCAAATATCAAATGTTCTGGATAGATTATGTAAGACAAAATATGACAACTTACAAAAGCAATTAGATTCTTTGGCTCAAAATGAGTCTCCAGACTTAATTTTATGTCAAGAGATTCAGGATGGCCACCAAGGTTTGCTTATACCAAACGACTACAGTCTTGCAGCATTCTCTCTATCAGCCAAATCTTCAGGAACTACTCCAGGACACGGCCTTTCAATTTACGTTAGAAATGGCTCTGGTTTGAGTTTAGAATTTATTACAGCTACAGCCAAAGGAAAAGCTCTGCCTAGACATCAAATTGCAATTTTATCGCTCAACGGAAAACAAATTTGCCTAATTTTCAATGTCCACCTCCCGATGCTTGATACAGAAAAGCTAGTTGAGGACATCGCCCGTCAAAACAATTTGCCATTCATAGTCATGGGAGACTTCAACTTGGACAGCAGTAGATCAGCTCCACAAAACCATAAGGATGCGCTTGAAGAGCTTAAAAAAAGAACAGCTGGGCTTATTGAAAATAACACTGGATTTAGTTGTCTATCTCAAACTGGTAAAGCGGAATTCCTCGACCATGTTTTGTGTTCAGCAAACACAAATCCTTCGAACTTTAGAGCAATCGGTGACCCAGAATCTCTCTGGAGTTACGTTTATTCAGAGTTTGGAAAGCTTGGACGAAAGTTCTGGTTGCAATGGCCAACAACGGAACCCGATCGCAAAGTGATGGACAAATTTATGCCACCGTATTCAAGGTTTAAAACAAACGAACAGGCGTGTTGTCAATTCCAAAGTCCAAAAGGCTGTCCAAATAAAAAATTTGCGCCAAGTGGCTTACCGTTTCCATTTGATAAAGCACAACGATGCCAAAGAGCTTTAAAAAAACCAAAAGGAAAGTTTGTCAATGGTGGTCTGCATATAAAAATCGACCTAAATTCAACATTAATTTGTGATCGCAAGTTCTGTAACAATAATTTTGGACACCGTGGTCCAGAGCATTACCAAAGAGTTAAAAATTGGCTGCAACGAAAAAATCGTGGTAGACTCTTGCCCATAGTTCCAAGCAGTTAATAAAAACTGAAACAAATAGGCTCCAAAAGGTTTTTCAATCGATGAGCAACCAAATAAGGCCAATCCAGATCTGGTCGTTTATTATCTCGTGCATAAGTCCTTTCCCATTCCATATTTTGTTTATTTTTATTCAAATGTGCAGCGAGATAGCCGGGAAAATATTTTTACCTTATATTGAAAAAATTCTCATAGACCTACTTGAATTTGGTGCCAACAAAAATCTTTTCAAGTGCCTTTTTTTGCCAATTTCAGCCTACATGGGACTAGCTTTTATCGAATCGCTTGGTTACCGATGTTATGATTATTTTATCCAAACAGACATGCTCCCTATAATGCGAAAAAACATTGGAATGCGATGCATGGAGCTTTTGGTTGACAAAGATAATTCATTTTTCCAGGATAATTTTTCTGGGAGTCTTGCGGGTAAAATCAACGATTTAACTGAAGACATCCCTCAAATGGTCATTCTTGCACAAAGAATTCTTATAAAAATCATGCTTGTCTTTTGTGCCATTATAATTTTATGGAAAGTTAGCACCGTCTTTGGCGTAGCAATGCTTGTCTGGGCAACGAGTTTTACTGCTGTTGCACTTTCTCTAACCAAATATTTAACAAATTTGGCAGACGTTTTCTCTGAAAAACAGGCTGTAATTTCAGGCAAATTTGTCGATACACTTTCAAATAGTTTAGCCGTCAGATTATTTACGGCAAAAAAGCATGAAATCGCTGATTTGAGTCATGTCTTAGACGAGCAAGTCATTGCGGACAGAAAATTAAACGTAGCATATAATTTTTTGTGGTGGTTTTATGACATAACATTTTTAATACTTTCAATTTTCAATTTTTATTTTCTTGTCAGCGGCCGCCAGAAGGGTATTTTATCAATTGGAGACTTTGCCCTCGTTATTACGATAAACGCTCAAATAATAAGTCACTTATGGGAAATTGGTTTTGAATTTTCGCAGCTATCAAGACACTTTGGTAGCACAACCCAGGCCCTGCGAACAATTCTGGTAAAACCAAAAATTATCGACCATCCCAATGCTTTCGACCTGAAGGTGACGACTGGAGAAATAATTTTTGAAAAAGTTAAGTTTAACTACAGTGGGCTCGAACCGCTTTTTGAAAACAAATCAATCAAAATTGAATCCGGGCAAAAAGTTGGTCTTGTAGGGCATTCTGGTGGCGGAAAAACCACCTTTGTAAACTTGATTTTGAGACTCTATGACCTAACGGATGGCAACATTTTAATCGATGGACAGCCAATCAATATGGCAACTCAAGAGTCCTTGAGAAAGACCATTTCCGTAATTCCCCAAGATTCGATTTTATTCCACAGAACAATTATGGAAAATATTCGCTATGGACTTGAATCAGCCAGCAATGAAGAGGTCATCAAAGCAGCAAAGGCGGCCCACGCTCATGAATTTATTGTCAAACTGCATGATGGATACGCCTCTCTTACCGGAGAACGCGGAGTCAAGCTTTCCGGCGGCCAAAGGCAAAGGATTTCGATTGCCAGAGCTTTCTTAAAAAATGCTCCAATTTTGATCTTGGACGAAGCCACATCTCAACTTGATTCGGTGACAGAACACGAAATCCAAGAAAGCCTTTTAAAACTCATGAATGAGTCATCTGCATCAAGCGAGAACAAAAAAACTGTCATTGCCATTGCCCATAGACTTTCAACACTTTTAAATATGGACAGAATTTTAGTCTTCCAGGCAGGCAAAATTGTTCAAGACGGCAGCCATCATGAGCTTTTGAACAAACACGGTCTGTACAAGGAGCTTTGGAATGCTCAAATTAATGGTTTTTTGAGCGACGAAAAGATTTGATAAAAACTTAACATTGAATTAAAGCAATTGAGAGGGGACTATTGATTTGAAAATTTAATGAGGAGCCAAAATTTGTACAATAAAAAGCATCTCACTTTTTTGTTAGTTTTAATGAATTTCTATGCCTGGCAACGAGCATGGATGGCGAGCCAAAATTCGCAACAATCGAGCAAAAAATTTATTTCTCAGGAGAAAAGCATGACAGAGATAAATGGACAAACAAGTGCGAAAAATGAGCAATATGACCACTTAAAGATCAATGGCTCTCTAAAATTTGATAATCTTTCTATAAAAGATGTGCTTGAAATTAACGGAAGTGGGAAAGGCAAAAATCTGAACTGTAAAGTCCTAAAGGTTAATGGATCCTTTGATGTCAGAGGTCTTCACTCACAAGATATTGTTATCAATGGTTCATTGAAAGGAAATATTATTGAGGTCACTGAAAGCACAAAATTAACAGGAGACGCCGATATATCTAACGGACAATTTAAAGCTATGGAAATTGCCTGCCAGACCGCAACTTTTAGTAATTGTAGTATTGCCAATGATATTGTAGTTAAAAAGATAACAACGCACTGGTTTCAATGGAGCCAAAGTAAAAAACAAATTATAAGGTTGAAAGAAGGAACTGTCATTTCCGGTGACATCATTTTCGAGCAAGAAGGGGGCGAAGTTCATATTTTCAACGAATCAGAGGTGAAAGGCGAAATCAAAAAGGGCAGATTAGTAACAAAATAAAAAATTTTAATATGAAAGAAGTTGTTTCAATATTTTGGTTTCGGCAGGACCTACGCCTCTCCGATAATGCCGGTTTGGCAGAAGCGTCAAAACTTGGAAAGGTCCTGCCCATCTATATTTTCGATGATTGCGCCACCCAAGAATTTAAACTTGGTGGGGCTAGCAAAGTTTATCTCCATCATTCCCTTGAAGAACTTAATAAAACGATGGAAAATAAGCTCAATTTTTACATTGGAGACAGTCAGAAAATAATTTTAAACCTGACCAAAAAATATGAAATTTCAAATGTTTTTTGGAATCGCGCTTATGAGCCTTGGGTTTTGGCCAAAGACGGGATCATTGAGGAAAAACTAAGAAAAGCCGGTATTGTCTACAAAATTTTTAATCAGTCTTATTTAACCGATCCCACGCAGATCAAAACTGGAAACGGCTCCTACTACAAAATTTTCGGAGCTTTTAAACGCAAAGTTCTCGCCCTCGAATTTGACAAGCCTCTGCCAAAGCCAAAAAATTTGATTTTCATAAAAGACCATGAAAATAAAACAACGTTGTCTGATTTTGGCCTATTTTCAGGCCAAAAATGGGAGCAAAAAATCAAGCGCGAGTGGCATTTTGGTGAAAGTACGGCACAAAAAAAACTGGATAATTTTATAAAAAAAGACTTATCTGGCTACGATAAAGATCGCGATTTCCCAGGTCTTGATAAAACATCAAAACTCTCACCAAATCTACATTTTGGGGAAATCTCCCCACATCAAATTATCGAGAGAATTTCAAAGCTTGGAAACACAAATATCAAAGATAAAGATTGTTTTGTCAGCGAGATCATCTGGCGCGAATTTTCGGCTTATTTAATGTTTCATTTCAAAGAATTACATCAAAAGAACTTCCAAGCAAAGTTTGATCATTTCCCCTGGAATTATAATGAAAAACTATTCAATGCTTGGAAAACAGGAAACACCGGATATCCCCTAATTGACGCTGGAATGCGAGAGCTCTGGCAGACCGGTTTTATGCACAATCGAGTAAGAATGGTGGTGGCCTCATTTTTAGTCAAAAATTTGATGATCCATTGGCACGAGGGTCGCAATTGGTTCTGGGACTGCCTTGTCGACGCTGATCTGGCCAGCAACAGCTTTAATTGGCAATGGATAACGGGAAGTGGGGTCGATCCTACGCCATATTTTAGGATTTTCAATCCAATTCTACAGGGCGAAAAGTTTGACAAAGAAGGCCTTTACACACGCAAATTTGTTCCTGAACTTAAAAACCTCCCAAACAAATATCTCTTCAAACCGTGGAAAGCGCCTGAAAAGGTCCTAATTTCGGCGGGCATAAAATTGGGAGTTGATTATCCAAAACCAATAATTAGCTTAGAAGCCTCTCGGAATCGCGCTTTGGCTGCCTATAAAGTAATTTAATATTAATTTATCGTTAACTTATCGTTGTTTTATCGTTAAAATATCGATATGCAAGAATAAAAACCAGAATTTTTGGGCCTCTTTTATGCCAAGCAATTTTAAACCTGTATTTCAAATCACCCCAATTATTGCTGAATACCTCATGAAAATTGAGGCCGCTAAAGAAAAAGTTTTTTTCTTGCCCGTCAATCCCACAGTCCTTGCCTCTCTGCGCGAGACGGCAAAGCTGTTTACAACACATTATTCAACAATGATTGAAGGCAATCAATTAAAACCCGATGAGATCAAAGAAGTCATCACTCTCAAAGGTCACTTCCCAGGCAGAGAACGAGATGAACATGAAGTTAGGGGCTATTACGCAGCATTGGCTCAACTTGAACAATACGCTGCACAAAAGCATCCGGTAACGGAAAAGGTTATTCAAACACTGCATGCCCTGGTCATGAGCAACGGCCGATCTCGAATTTTGCCCACCCCTTATCGTGATGGACAAAATGTTATCAAAGACGGTGGAACCGGAAGAATTGTTTATATGCCGCCGGAATTTCGAGATGTGCCCATCCTAATGCACGATTTGGCGTCCTGGATCCAAGAGAGTAAAGATTTGCCATGTCCAATTGTTGCAAGCATTGCACATTATCAATTCGCCACAATTCACCCTTATTACGATGGCAATGGCCGAACAAGTCGATTGCTAACAACATTAATTTTGCATTTGGGTGGCTATGACTTAAAAGGCCTTTATTCTCTTGAGGAATATTACGCAAAAAATTTACTTGGTTATTACAGGGCCATAAGCATCGGACCATCCCACAATTATTACCTTGGAAGAGCCCAAAGCGATATTACTTCCTGGATCGAATATTTTATACAAGGCATGGCTTTTGCTTTTGAAAAGGTCGTCTCTCAGATGATTTCAAGCAAGGATAGAGGCCAAAAAGATCACTCTCAGTTAATTCGCACGTTGGACGCAAAACAACGTAAAGTTCTAGAATTGTTCAAAGAATATGACCTGATTAGTGCCAAACAAATCGGCGATCTATTCGGCTTTACGCAACAAACTAGTGCCGCACTTTGTAGAAAATGGACTCAAGTGGGTTTTTTGGAAATCGCTGATCCGTCTAACAAATCGAGGAAATATAGATTGGCAGAACCTTTTCGCGCTTTAACTTCAGTTGATCAATAACATTGGAAAATAAGAGTTTCATTGAAAAACTGGTGGAGAGGGTGGGATTCGAACCCACGATGCCGGTCTCCCGGCATGGCGGTTTTCAAGACCGCTGCATTCAACCACTCTGCCACCTCTCCAGTTGCCCTTAATTTACTAAAAAATTAAGGAACGCAGTAATTTAACCTAGAGATCGATTTATGACAACTGAACTTACCTAAAATTTGCAATTTTTATCTAAGGTCCTACTAAAAACTGGCAAAAACGAGCAATTTTTAAAAGTCCGACCCCATCTTTTGCCAAGCAATTCTGCTTATATTATCCTAGCAACGATCTTTAAAGCATAATTAATTAGAAATTTTGGTTTTAAAAACCCATGGAAAAAAGCCTTTTGTGTTGCCAAAACCTGTATAATTTGTATCAGGATCCGGAGAGTCCGCTTCAATATGAGCCGGAAAAGCGCAGAATAAGGTTTTTCAGCCTGCCGCCAGCATATCGAAAAAAAGGACAATATTTGGTCGTCTATGACATTTTTTATTGCCCAGCATGCGGAAAAGAGCTGCCAGCCGACCTTGCCAGAGAGTGGGCCGACACAATTCGCGAAAAGTTTGGCGTTTACAACATTTTGGATAAAAAACAGCTTTCAAAAGTTCCTGAGGAGTATTTCTGCGACAAATGGTGGAAAGACTTGGGCCTTTAAAACAGAGCAAAATTTATAGCACAACTTAGGCTTAACTGATTTTTGGGGTAAAACAACCATGCTGACAACTGAAAGGAAACTAATCTTCATTATTTTAAGCCTTGCTTTGGGATTGGAGCAAAATAGTTGCTTGGCATCCGATGAAGTATCAGCAACCACCAGACAAAACAAACGAGAAATCTTAAAGGCAAGAAGGAAACAACAACGAGGCAGAGAAAGGTTGCTCAAAAAATGCGGAATGATCTGCGCTATTTCAATTCCTCTAATAGCTTTTGGACTGGCAGCTATGCTTAAAAAGGCCAACAGAAGAGGGATTTTTATCAACAAAGAGGAACCAGAACCCAATGAAGGAGAAAACAATCTTGCCCTTCCAGTTGAACTGCGGGGAATGATTGCTAGCTATGTTGGGTTTGGACAAAGAGGTACCGATGGATACCTTGCTCTCCGAGGGGTCAATAAATGGTGGAAGTGGTTTTATAAATATCATTTACCGAAAGAGTTATTGGACGAATTGCAGGCGAAAATGAGGGAAGAAATACATCAGTTAAAACTGCCATTGGTGGGAGAGCCACCAATGGAGGGATCATTGTATGAAATAAGAAATAAAGGGCTCCCGCCATTCCTGAGAATCAGAGGTAGAATTTATACCGAATCCTATTATGCCGCACCTCACTGGAAGTGCTGGACCTGGACCAAAGCCTCTAGGGGTTTTTGTTTGAGCTCTGATCATAAGCACATGTTAATGATAAAGAGAGAGCAAGAAGAATTAAACCAAAGTTTCCAAATAAGCATTATTAATTTAGCAGAAGCCGATCCCTTACAACTGTCATCTTTTAATTTAGAAGACATCGAGCCCAATTCGATCAAGAAAGCCGATTTTGACGCGAAATCAGGATCTCTCATGATCGTTTCTTCGACAAATGACGGCGAACTTACTGGGAAAACTAAAATATCTCTTTTGAGCCCAACTAAGGGGAAAAAAGATATAGAACTTAAAGGAGGGGAAATCTTAGAGAGTTTGTGCTCAAAGTTCGGGTCTATTTCCAATGAACCATGTTTTGTTACGCGCAAACAAAATGGAAATAATAATGAAAGGAAAAATAGATATAATGAACAATTCTTCATCAATGATTTCGAAGGGAAGAGTACATTATTATTAGATTGTGATTGTTACAACGGGAGAAGCGGTTCGATTTGCATCAATGAAAAAACTGGTTTGATTGCCGCCATCAGCTGGGTGGGCAATGTGCAAAAGAAGGGGGTTAAATCTGGAGGCTCCCCCCTTGGGATTAGAGTTTTTGATACAAGGAAATCTGAAAAACACCCGTTTTGGATTAGACTTTTTTATAGGAGCAAATCTAAAAAGCATCCCTGTGGAACTTTACATATCGGAGACTGTGCAGTTTTAGAGAGCATTAAGTTTAATGAAGATGGAACAAAACTAGTTGTGCTAGGCTACGATTGCGCAAAACCAGCTGGGGGAGATTCTAGATCTAGAGTTTACCTCTTTGACGTAGTGAGTTATAAACAATTATCATCCTTTTACACTGATGAAAAAAATGTGCACTGGGGCTCAATTGAAAAAATGCATGACGGGGTGATTACAATTAAAGTCGACAATGTCCCCGAGGAGGTGCTTTACAGATTCTTTAAAATACCTGACGAAACAATAGGAAACAATGCCAAAAGTTAAAATTGATCTTAATAAGTATCAACAAATCTTGCTTCAAAAGGCATGAAGATCACGGCAACTCAACATGCCCTATTTGTCAAGCAAGAATAGCATGGATACCCACATTTAAGCCTTCTTTTATTCAGCCTCGGTTTTTTCCGATTTGATGGGCTGGTCGTCTGGATTTTCTAATTTATCTTTTTCAATTGCAGCCTTTTGATCAACAGTACCAGTTTTTGGCGTCACCAGTTCTTTTTCTTTTTTAGAGTTCTCAAGTTGCACCTTTAGATCTTTGTTTTCGTGCTCTAATTCATCAAGCCGGAATAAAACAGCCTCAAACTCCTGGCCGATTAATTTAAGTTTGTCCTCAAGGGCCACTCGTTTATTGACCTCAGTGTCCAAGGCGATTTTGGCCGCCGTCTTTTCGCTTTCAAGAGTTGCCGAAAGCTTGAGATTTTTTTCGGTCAATTCAGCAATATTTGCCAATTCATCTTGAGCGGCAGCCTGAAGGAAGAGTTCGCTCTCAATCGTTGAAAGTGCCAGTTTTGCCGCATTATCAAGCTCAATTGTTTTGAGCGCTGGCCTCAATTTTTCATTGAAAAAAGCTCGTGCTGGATCATGGTTTTTGAGCTCCTTGGTAATTACCTCACTGTCTGCCTGGAAATGCACGACTAATTGGCATAATTGCGCAGCGCCGTGTTTGACCAACTCAAAGTTGTAGGCATAATAATCAAGAAAAGCTGCAGGATCTTTAAAGTCATTTTTTTCTTGTTTGTTATTGTCTTTGTACCATTTTTCAAGGTCGGCAAATTTTGATTTAAAAATTGGTCCGTTGACCCAATTTGCTCGGCGTACGATCAAGCCAACTCGGCCAGCTCGACCAATTGAAACATCGAGCGCTTGATTTAATCCTGGGCTGAAAAAAGCACCATTGTCTTTTGAGAAAAAAACCCTGCCATCACTACGCAAAATGGCCACATAATTTTTGTCCCAAGTGCCAGCCACACTTATTTTTATAAATTTTGGATTGTTAAAAACAGTGTGACTGAAGACACTTTGAAGCTTGTCGCCCAACTTTTTTGAAATATTGCCGTCAAGATCGATCCACCAGAGCGTTCCATCAGCTCCCTGCGCCCCGCAAACAACATTGTTTAAAATCGGCTCCTTTTGCCAAGTAAACTCAGGCGCAACTTTTTCACTTTTAAATAGATCCCAACCAACACTTTCAAGTCGATAAAGATCCTCTGCTTTTGATGAGAAAATAAGCTCGCCTTTTTGTGGTAAATCAAATGTTTTTTCCACTGCCAAGTCTTTTAATTCTATTTTTTTGATTCGTTTTTCTTTGTTGGTTCCAAATAAAATTTGTTCATTTTCAAGGTAAATTGAGGCAAAGCGGTCTGGCAACTTTTCATTGATTGCATTATTGTTGTCTGTGTTTGATAAATAAGCGTAACCATCGGCTAAATCAATCGTTGAAATTAAAAATTTCGACTCAGCCTCATCTTGCCAAATGAAGAGCTTTGAAACTAGACTTCCTGTAACTTCAGACCACTCATTGCTTGATCTCAAGCTTTTAATTGATTCATCAAGTTTTTTGTCATCATTTTGAGCGAAATTCTTTTGGACGAGCTCACAGGCCCAAAGGCCGTGAGTTTTTTCATCTTCGGTTAAATCTTTTTCCTCTTTAACCTTTAAAAGTCCATCTTTTGGATCAACAAATAAATGCACCTCTGGATCAGTTTCTGTGAAAATTAGACTGAATTCTTCATTGGCCTTTAAATCGAACTCTTTTTGTTCATCGTCTGTTTTTACTGCAAATTTTATCTTTAAATTATCCTCATCTACACCAATTCCCAGGGGCAGATTTATTCGTTTGACTGCGATGACGTTTCGAGACTTTCGAGTCACACTTAAATTGCAGTGATTATCGATGTTTTCAAAACGAATTTTCTGGTTCTTTTTGAGCTTTTCGCCCAGAGTCACATTCCATCGCAAGTCATCAGAATGAGCGCCTTTGACAATCCACCCACAGCCATAATCGGCCTTTGAGGTGAGCCAGACAAGCTTGTGACGCCGGTCACCATCTTCGAGTAAATCAAGTTCGCCGTTGTTAAAAGACTTTTCGCCAGAAGATAAATAACGACCGGTTGCAACGTTTTTTATTAAAACAAGATCACCAAAAACTATCTCTGATTTAAGCCAGGCCTGTGAACTGATGCAAAAAACGAACAATAATTTGAGGAAAAACTTATGAGCAAAAAGCCTATTGGCATTCATAAAAACCACCAATCCTAAGCCTTATTTTTTGAATCGCCATTTTCCGGGCTTGTCTCTAATTTATGAGAATTTTCCTCTTTTGTCTCGGACGCACTCTCTGTAGCTTTAACCTCAACATTTTCTGAACTTTGGGCCTTCTCAATTTCAATTTTTTTTCCAAACGGCCAGACAATTTTTAATCGAGCGTACAAATCTGATAATTCATCGGCCAATTTTTCTTCAAGACCATACTTCATCAAAAGCGAGCTCAACTTGTCATCGAATAAAACACCAATTTCAGAGCCTTCTTTATCGGTTAAAATTTGTTTGGAAAGGAATGAAACTAGCTTTGAAACCTCAGCCTCCAATCCATCTTTGCTATCAACCTTTACTAAATCTTGGCTAGTTTTTGTTATAAAGTCTGAAACATCAAAATTGTCCTGTTCATCAACCTCTTGCTTTTTTGAAAATGTCGGATCAGTTTTATTTTCATCTCCGCTTGCCATTTCAATTTCATAATCTTTTTCGTTCTTTTGAGCTTTTTCGGACTCAACAGACTCATCTTTTTTTTCAGCATGCTCGTCTTGGCGAGCATTTTCATTTTTTTCCTCTTTGTGAGAGGCTTTTTCTGCTGCAAAATTTTCATTTCCTAATTTTAAAAACTCTCGCAACTTATCAATTGCTTGAGTCGTGCTTTTACTCAAGGAATCGTTGTCTTTAGAAACTTTAATAAATTGATCATCCAAATCTTTGATCAATGATGAAACTTCTGGCCAGGACGTTTCGTCAACCTCTAAATCTTCAAGCCTTGAAACAAAATTAACGATGACTGCCTCAAATTTTTTAGGGTCTCGTCCTGCAGAATCAAGCTTGGCTCGCGTTAATTTTATCGTTTGATCAATTGCCTTTTTTGTTTGTTCCTTTGATATTTTTAGTTCTGGCTCTGCTTCTTTATTCTTTTCTACGCAAAAAAGCAGGTTCGTCGCGAGAAATAAAACAAAAATTGAACTTTTTAGCCTTGCAAACAATCCATAATTCATAATATTTTCTTTATAAAAACATCGACAAATTAAACACATTTCCAGTCTTATTTATCTCAACTCCAACAACTTTTTCCATGATATGGACAAAAATAAGATTCTTAATTTAGCTATTTTGTTTTATTTAAAGCCTATATCGAACTTTTCCATTAATTGACAAAACCGATCCAGATAAAATTTTTATTTGAACTGAATCAAAAATCTCGATCTCCTCGCCGTCTTGAGCCGCACCATGACCATAAGGTCCCTCGTCAATGCCTGCAACACTGATAAATTGCACGTCGTCTTGAACTAAAATCCGCCCATCTTTAAGGCGAATTCCTGTGTGCGTTGAATAAAGTGTGCAACCATTTAAATGAAGCGTTGAACTGGGATCGGAAAAAACAATCCTCTCTTTGCTGGAAGCATAGTGATTATGCCCCCAGGGTTGAATGCTCGGTGCATAACTAAACGTTATCGAGTGATCAAGCGTCAAGGTCGAATTAGGATCAATGACAATCGAGCCGGTCGAGGTAAAGGAAAAAACCTTATCTCTACCGTATATTTTGGCGTCCGATGAAACACCAAGACAACCGTTGGAAAAGGTATAATTTTCATCCAATGCAAGGCCAGAATCTTGAAGCGTTATAAAGGTCGGAGCTGCTGATTTTTCTGTCACCCTAAGCCTACCAAAAGGTCCGCCAGAGGCGCCAATTACAGTTGCGTTCCTTATGATTAAATTTGCATGAGGCTCAACAAGAAGCGCGTCATCATGCAAAAGATTAATTCTTGCACCTCGACCATCAATGCAGGTCCTTCCTACAACAGAAAAACTACGATCCAAATTTATCGGGCAGGAAAGTTCAAGCGTTGTTCCCTCGCCAAAACTCATCTTTGTCCCACTGGCCCAGTCAATTACGTCGGGATTAAATCCTCGCAGAACAACGTTTTTAAAGATCACGTGGACATTTGGATCCATAATGAAATATTTGCTGGCCGTGGTTGGCAATCGAATTGTGTAGCCGCGTCCATCCAGTTCAATTTTGCGAATAAAAGCGGTTGGATTTTCAAAAATTAGGCGGCTGCTCTCTGTGATGTCAAAGTTTGTTGTCAGTTCGGCAAATTCAACGTTTATGGTTTTATCAGAAGCTGGCAGCGAACCATCAAGTCCATTGACACCATCGGCGCCTTTGCTCGATTTTATGGTTCCACCATTCAAAGAGACCCGCTGGGTCAACTCATTGGTAAATTTGACTGGGGATTCGTTGGCCTGGTCAAGCGTGTCAAACCAAAGCGTTGTTCCATCAAGCTCTAAAACTGCCGAACCGGTAATTGTAAAATCAAAGCCCGGAGAGACAATTTTTGCAATGTCGCCAAAAACCGAAAGAGTTCCTGATGAAAAAGTGTAAAGACTGCTCAGCGAAAGTGAAGTTCTTGAAATTTTTATTTTTGCCGTGGGATCGACAATCAGGCCGTTGCCCTCAAAATCATCAAGACCCTTGAAAAACATGTTTGTCAAAATTAGCGTGTGATGAGG